>JAFDJI010000349.1 GCA_019307545.1 Deltaproteobacteria bacterium
TCCTCCCGCAGGGCGACCCGGACGAGATCGCGGTTACTAGGGCCGGCTGGCGCACGGCCGTCGAAAGGGCCTAGTCTCGACTTCAGCCGACCTCGACCAACTATTCGCGCTGGCTTCTCCGCCTGAGGCAGGCGGGTCTTCCCAGGGTACAGCTCCAGTGCAATGGTTGCCGGGAGGGGCTTGAGGCGCTGGGTTACCTGGCTCGGTGAGGTGATGGTGGAGCGCAAGGACAGCCTCCTGTTTGCAGTCGCGCTGGCGATTGGTGTGGGCTGCTTGGACGTGGCTCGGGTCGCCGAAGCGGGACGTGGCTGGACGAGCCTGGAAGTCTTGTCGATGGCTATTGTGTCGGTGGTGGCCACGGCGGTCTTCTTGCTGCCCGCGCTAGTGGTCGGGCTGGCCAGGCCAGAGCGCGGTGTCGGGTTGCTGCTCGCCAGTGTGGCGCTGCTGTATTCGGCGGTTCTCTGGCGGTTCAACTTGCTAGCCGAACACAGCGCGTCCAGCCCCGAGGTGTTGGGGGGGTGGCTGGTGATGGGAGTGGCCTGGGCTGCTAGCGGCTGGTTCCTCGGCCCGCATGTCGAGGAGCGATGGCGCCCTGTCGCTGCCACCCTGGGCGTGCTGGGCGTGCTGGGTGTGCTCGTCGGTGTAGCGCAGGTGTCGCTCTCAGCTCGGCCGGCAGGAACAGCAGAGGGGCCGAGCGTCGTCCTCATCACCATCGACACCCTGCGGCGGGACCACGTCGGCATCTATGGGAGCGCGAGGGTGGCGACCCCGAACCTGGACCGGGTCGGAGAGGAAGGCGTCGTGTTCGACCAGGCAATCGCAACCTCCACCCTCACCGGACCGTCGCATCTCGCGATTCTGTCCGGGCTGATTCCCGTGTCGTCGGGAGTCGTGGCGAATGCGACGCCCATCGGCGATGTGCCGGAGTACCTCCCCCGCGTACTTCGTGAGCGAGGCTGGACCACGGCCGGGTTCGTGTCTGGCTGGCCGCTACACGAGCAGTTCGGGTTCGACCAGGGCTTCGATGTGTTCGATGCGGATTTCTCTCCGGTGGCCGGACTCCACAGCCTTGTCGCCGTGCGAGGGTTCGACGCCTTCCTGGCAGGTTCCGCCCCGAATGACCGTCAAGGGGATGCCCTGAACGCGGCCGTGTTCCGTTGGCTCTCAGATGTGGGAAGCGACGAGGCCTTCTTCCTCTGGGTGCACTACTTCGACCCCCATGCTCCGTACGAGGCGCCGGAGCCCTACCGCAAGCGGTTCTGGCCCGGCGCGTTGCCGACGGGCGGTGAGCGGGTGTTTCCGGTTCGTTCGGGGTGGCCGGCGTGGCAACGTCGGATCGCCGATCCCGAGTACTTCGTCGCCCAGTATGCAGCCGAGGTGAGCTGGACGGACGACCTCGTCGGCGAACTGCTGGAACACCTGGATGCCCACTCCGATCGACCCCTCCTCGTGATCCTGACCTCCGACCACGGCGAATCACTCACGGAACACGACCTCTGGTTCGCCCATGGACACGACCTCTACGATCCCGGCCTTCGGGTGCCGCTCCTGCTGTGGGGACCAGGAGTCTCGACCGGCCTGCGTGTGCCCTGCCAGGTCGCGACGTCGGATATCGCCCCTACGGTCTTGGCGATGATCGGCGCCGAGGACCAACAGGAGCGCGATGGGGTAAGCATCGCGGGGATGGTCGCGACCGGGGAATGTGCTGACGAGGACGTGCTAGCGACCACGACAGGTGTGAAACGCGACGACCCCCCTGTCGACCACGCGCTGAGGCGGCCAGGTGCGAAGTACATCCTGATCCAGGAGGGAGAAGATCTCGCCTTCGACCTCCTGTGGGATCCCGGAGAGCTCGAACCGAACTCCCTGGACGCCGCGCTTCAGGACGAGATGCGTGGCGTGATCGAGGGGCGCCTGGAGCATGCAAGGCCATTTCGAGAAGCGTCCACGGACGACGAGGCCAAGCGAATGCTCGAAGCCCTCGGCTACCTGGAACCGCGAGATTGAGGACGGCGCGTTACCTCGGACCGCGCCCGGAACCCGTCTTCCTGTCCTCGTCTCGGGTGTTCAGTCGGCCCATTCCTGGATCTCGAACTGCACCCGGCGGTTCTGGGCCTTTCCCTCTTCAATCTCGTTGCTGGCGACCGGCCTCGTGAAACCGTACCCGCGCGCATCCAGGCGTTCCGGCGCCACCCCACGGTCCGCCAGCGCATCCACAACCGCCTGGGCCCGCCGCTGCGACAGGTCGAGGTTGTAGGCGGCACCACCGGTGTTGTCGGTGTGCCCTTGGACCTCGACCCGCACGATGCGGGGCTGTGAGAGGATCGTCGCGGCGACCTCGGCCAGGATTGCCGCCGACTCCGGCCGCAGGGTCGCCTCGTCGAAGTCGAAGTGCACCTTTTCGCGGATGACCACCTGCCGGGTGGTGAGGTCCACCCGCGCGGCCTGCAGCTCGAAGGTCAGGGGTGCCACCTCGACACCGGGCAGGACCTCGAGGGTCCGACTCTGGGTGCCCAGCGCGGTCGAGGTCACCACCACCTGCCAGGTGCCGGGTGGGATCTCCAGGATTGCCTCACCCGCCGCGTCGGTGTCCGCCCCGGTCAGGTCCTCCGGCCCCTCGGCCTGCACCTTGGCATGCACCGGAGCCCCATCGGTGTCCTTCACCGACACCGCGACCATGGCGGGCACCCACTGCAGCTCCACCAGCCGCTCCTGGGAGCCCTCGCGGAGCCGCAGCGCCTCCACCACCGCGGTACGGAAATCGGACGCCTCCACCTCGAAGGAGGTCTTGCCCGGGTCGAGGTCGGTCATCAACACCGCACCGCCCCCAGCCGTGGTCCCGCGTGGCTCGCCCGCGAGGGTCACCGTGGCCCCACGCACCGGCTCACCAGTCGGGTCGACCACCCGGACCAGCAACTCGGCGCGGCCCGCCGCCACCGGTCTCATCACGAACTCCACCACCACCAGCTTCCGCTGGTCCGGGGAGACCTCCACCCGCCGCTCTTGGAGACCATGGGTGGCCGAGGCCGCCAGGCCCTGCCAGCTTCCGGGGGAGAGCGCCACCAACCGCTCGCCGTTCTGGTCTACCCGAACCGGCGGATACACCGAGGGTCCGGCAAAACGAATCACCGCGTCGGTGACAGGCCCCTCCTCGCTACGCGCCACCACCTTCACCGCACCGGGTGCCCAGTCGAGGGGCACCTCGAGCGACTGCTCGCCATCGACGAGGGTCACCACGCGGGTGGTCGGCTCGAACAAGGGAGCGACCACCCGAAGCTGCCGTCTCCCCCCCGCGATCCCGGACAGCCGCAGGGAGCCACCGGTCGAGGTCGCCCCGAGGGGGCTTCCATCCAGGTACACCGCCGCACCGTTCACCGGGGCCCCATCCGGCCGGAGCACGGTGAGGACCAGGTCTGCGTTACCGCGATCGACGCCGCTGAACACCACGTCCACTACGACGAGGGAGCGGCTGTCCTCCGGAACGACCAGGTCGCGCTGCTGGAGACCCCAGGCAGCCGAGGCCACCAGGAGCTGCCACTCGCCGGGCTCCAGGTTGGTGAACGCCTCCCCATGTGGGCCGAGCGAAAGCGGCGGTACCGACCCGGGCCCGGCGAACCGCACCACCCCATCGTCCACCTCACCATCGGGCGTGCGAGCCACCACCTTCACCGTGCCCGGGAGCCACTCCAGCGTCACCACCTGTTCCTGGAGCCCCTCCGTCAGGAACACGTCCAGGGGCTCGAGCACCCGGAAGCGCGGTCCCTTCACCTCCAGGGTGCGCGGACCCTCGTTGAGGTCGGTGAGCGTCACCGTGCCGCCGGAAGAACTGGTGCCATAGAGCCGCTCGTCCAGGAATACCTCCGCGTTCCCGATCGGCGCGCCGTCGGGGTCCACGATGCGCAGGGCGAGTTCTGCGCCACCGCCCTCGCTCGGCTGCATTACGACCTCGACCACGGTGAGTGCGGTCTTGTCGGGCGGTACCAACACCTCTCGGAGTTGCATCCCCCAAGAAGGAGAGACCACAAGCACCTTCCACTTGCCTGGCCGCACCTGGACGATCCGCTCCCCGTCCTCCCCCAGCGCCTGGGGGGGCAGGCGCGCGGGCCCGTCGAAGCGCACCACCGCGTCCGACACCGGCCCCTGGGGCCCTCGTGCGATGACCTTCACGCCCCCCGGGACCCGTTTGAGGGGAATAGCGAACGCGTTTCGGCCCGACTGGAACGCCAGACCCTCCAACTCCAAGGCCTGGTAGGCATCGGCGACCACCTCCAGATGGTGCAGCCCCGGTTCCAGCGCCCACACCTCGATCGACCCCCCAGTGCAGGTCGCACCGAGCGGCTGCCCGTCCAGCCGGACCCGGACATCCGATAGGGGCTGGTCCTGGGGATCGGTCACCCGCAGCGCAAACATCGCATCACCCCCGGTGTCCGGAGTGAGGATGACGTCCACCTCCAGCGGCCGGCTCCCCCGGGGCACGCGCACGTCGCGCGCCTGGCGGCTGGAGCCCGGGGCCACCACCTCGATGTACCAGTCGCCCGGCGGCAGCTCCACGTCCGCGACTCCGAAGGGGCCGGCCTTCGTGGGGGGACGCGGGCGAGGTCCAGTGAACGCGAGGTCGGCGGCCACCGGACTTCCCTCCTGGTCCTGGATCCGGAACCGCACCGGTACCGGGGTGTAGTCGAGCACCACCCGCGCCACGTCGCCCTCGGGCCGCTCGGCCGTGGCTTGAAGGAACCCGGCCCTCTCCACCACCACCCCGTCCCGCCAGCGGACCTTCTCGACCACCAACTCGCCTTCGGAATCGGTGCGGCCGATCTCGCGCCTGCCCACGCGGACCACCGACTCCGGGATCGGGCTCCCATCCACGTCCACCACCTGGAATCGGAACTGCCATGGCGCTTCCGGAACTGCATCCGCGTCGCGCATGGGCCGGGTGTAGCCAATACCG
>JAFDJI010000350.1 GCA_019307545.1 Deltaproteobacteria bacterium
CGCTGGTCCTCGAACTCTGCCGCTGACCACGCGTCCCACCGGGAGTCGGCAGGCGGATTGGCGGATGACCGCCCCGGGGTGGTGAGCGGACCCCGGAATCCACTTCCCGGTGGTGGTGGATGAGAACCCAGGGCGTGCAATCGCCCCCCGGCGACCGAAGCCGGGCGCAGTGCTCCCGCCATCCAGCCCGGCGTCAGCTTCGCCGGGATCTGATGTTGCCCGCTCTCGTGGGCTTCTCTCCCGCCCGTTCCGGAATCGGACTCAGACGCTGATCTTCTTCACGGCTGCATTCAGCCTCGAAATCCGCCGTGCCGCCTGATTCCGGTGAATGATGCCTTTGCTGGCCAACCGCTGGATAACGCTGGTGGCGGCACGAAGCTCGACGTTGGCGGTGCCCTTGTCCCCCGCCTCGACCGCTACACGCACTCTCTTGATGTGGTTGCGCATACGGGTGCGGTAGTGGCGGTTGCGCATACGACGCTTGGCGTTCTGCTTGATGCGCTTGATGGCGTCCTTGTGATGGGCCACTGCTGTCTCCAGAAACAATTGCCCCGGTCTCGGAGGACCGGGGGAGAGACGAACTCACACGGCCGGCGAGGTAACGCACGGAGGCGGGGTGTCAAGCCTGCGGCAGTGGCGTTATGGGGACCCGGGGCCGCCCCCATGCCACCGGAGGGGACTTGGATCGACAGGCGCGGACCAGAAACTTCGCCATCATCGCCCACATCGACCACGGGAAGTCCACGCTCGCCGACCGCATCCTCCAACTCACCGGGGCACTGTCCGAACGGGAGATGAAGGAGCAGGTCCTCGACTCCATGGACCTCGAGCGGGAACGGGGCATCACCATCAAGGCGCAGACGGCGACCCTGCAGTACCAGGCGGAGGACGGGCAGTCCTACGTGCTCAACCTCATCGACACTCCGGGCCACGTCGATTTCACCTACGAGGTGAGCCGGTCGCTCGCAGCCTGCGAAGGCGCGCTGCTGGTGGTGGACGCCGCACAGGGGGTGGAGGCCCAAACGCTAGCCAACGCGTACCTGGCCATCGGCGCCGACCTCGAGGTCATCCCCGTCATCAACAAGATCGACCTCCCGAGCGCCGATCCAGACCGGGTGGCCCAGGAGATCGAGGACGTGGTGGGTCTCGATGCCATGGATGTGGTGGCGTGCTCGGCGAAGACCGGGAAGGGGGTGGGGAACATCCTTGAGACAATCGTCGCCAGGGTGCCGCCCCCGCGGGGAGACGAGGAAGCGCCTTTGCGGGCGCTCATCGTCGATTCCTGGTTCGACAACTACGTCGGGGTGGTGGTCCTGGTGCGGGTGGTAGACGGTCGGGTGACGGTGCGGGACAAGGTGAGGCTCATGGCCACCGGCGCCACCTACGAGGTGATCAAGCTCGGCACCTTCACGCCGGTGGCACTGGCGCAAGAGCAGCTTGCCGCTGGTGACGTGGGCTTCCTGGTGGCCTCCATCAAGGACCTGCGCGACGCCAAGGTCGGGGACACCCTCACCCACACGCTGCACGGCGCGAAGATCCCCCTCCCCGGGTTCAAGGAAGTGAAGCCGATGGTGTTCTCCGGGATCTACCCGGTGGACTCCCAGGACTACGACGACCTGCGGGACGCGCTGGAGAAGCTCCAACTCAACGATTCCGCCATCACCGTGGAGCCGGAAGCCTCGGACGCCCTGGGCCTCGGATACCGGATCGGCTTCCTGGGGCTTCTGCATATGGAGATCGTCCAGGAGCGACTGGAACGGGAGTACGACCTGAACCTCATCACCACCGCGCCGTCCGTGGTCTACCAGGTGGGGACCAAGGACGGGGGAGAGCGCGAGATCCGCAGCCCGTCCGAGCTGCCCCCGGTGGGCGACATCGCCGAGGTGAGGGAGCCCATTTCCCAGGTGACCATCCACTGCCCCGAGGCATACATCGGAGTCGTCCTCAAGCTGTGCGAAGAACGGCGCGGCGCACAGGTGAGCTTCGAGTTCTCCTCATCCGGACGCGCGGTGATCGTCTACGACATTCCCTATGCCGAGGTGGTGTTCGACTTCTTCGACCGACTCAAGAGCGTGAGCCGTGGGTACGCATCCATGGACTATGAGGTCGAGCGGTGGCGCGCCGATGACCTGGTGCGGGTGGACATCCTGGTCAATGGAGAGGTGGTGGACGCCCTGTCCTTCATCACCCACCGCGACCAGGCCTACTACAAGGGCAGCGAGATGACGCGGAAGCTCAAGGAGTACATTCCGCGGCAGTTGTACGCCGTCGCCGTGCAGGCGGCCGTCGGGTCGCGGGTGATCGCGCGCACCACTGTCAAGGCATTCCGCAAGGATGTGACCGCGAAGTGCTACGGCGGCGACATCACCCGGAAGCGCAAATTGCTCGAGAAGCAAAAAAAGGGGAAGAAGCGCATGAAGTCGGTGGGGTCGGTGGAGATCCCACAGGAGGCATTCCACGCCGTGTTGCGGGTGGGGCAGGAGTAGGCGGGTGAAGACCGGGGTCTGGGCGCGACGCGCGGCCCTCGCGGCCCTCCTGGTGGTGGGGACCTGCGGGGTCATCGCCGCAGCCCTCGTCGGACCCTATGTCCGGGACGACCACGCCCTGGATCGGGTGGTACGCGCCG
Organism: Deltaproteobacteria bacterium; assembly: GCA_019307545.1. Classification (GTDB taxonomy): domain Bacteria; phylum Myxococcota_A; class UBA796; order UBA796; genus JAFDJI01. The sequence continues at coordinate 2,627 of JAFDJI010000350.1, forward strand.
TAGCGCTCGACTGGCGGGACTTCGGACTGGAGACCGCGCAGACCCGCCTGCAACACGAGTTGGATCGCCAGCGGATCGGGCTGCAGGTCTCGGACGACGACTGTGCCTTCCAGGAAGTGGAGGACGGGAACCGCGTGGTGCGCTGCACCTGGGTGGTGGAGGTGCGGGTCCCCCTGCTCTCCAGGGGAATCCCGATGTCCTTCCGGTCCGAGGCAAGGGTGGAGCCGGACGGCAACCTCCACTGACGCCTGGACCCCGGAGGGGGCGGACCGAACCATCCCGCGTGATAGAAGGGAGAGCGTCAGCGCGCTCGGCGCGCCGAAAGAATCGAGAAATCCACCGTCCGCACCCTCTCCAATCCTCAAAAGATGGGCGGACGGCTGCCTGTTCACGGAGTCCGCAATGCATCGACACCCCATCACCCCCGAGGGCTACGCACGGCTCCTCGCGGACCTGACGGAGCACCGGCATGTGCTCCGGCCCAAGGTGGTCCAGGACATCGAGGAAGCACGCGCCCACGGGGATATCAGCGAGAACGCGGAGTTCGAGGATGCCAAGGAGCGCCAAGCTCTCCTGGAGGGCCGCATTGCGTGGCTGGAGACCCAACTCGCGGGCGCGGACATCATCGATGTCACCAAGCTACAGGCGAAGGGCCAGGTGGTGTTCGGCAGCACGGTCCTCCTCGAGAACGCAGACACGGGCGAAGAGCGCACCTTGCGGATCGTAGGCGAGCCCGAGGCGGACGCGAGCAACGGGACCATCAGTTTGGGCTCTCCCTTCGCGCAGGCGATTCTCGGGCGGAGCGAGGGCGACGAGGCCAACGTTCCGACCCCCAGCGGCAAGCAGCTGTGGGAGATCGTCGAAGTCCGGTACGTCTGACCAGGGGGCCTCGATGTCGCAACACACCGACGTTCGGGCACAGCCCGAGAGCGGACGGCCCGATGCAGCGCCGGAAGCAGAGGGCCCGATGGGGTCAGGCGGATCGATTCCCCTGGAGCAACTCGACCGCCTCCTCTCCCCCCTTCGCCGCACCTTGGCCTATGCGCTCGCCGACGGCCGAGAGAACGTCACCTCCGTCCGCTACCTGGAGGTGAACGCCACGCGATGGGTGCAGAGCGCACTCACCCTTGACCTGCCCCACGCGCTCCGGGACCTGCTGGCGACGCTCATCGGGCGCCTCTCCGGCTACGACGCCGCGACCGAAGAGGGCCGGAGCGAGCGGTTGCAGGCCATGAGCCAGACCCTGACCCGCCTGGACGCAGTGTTGGGGCTCCCCCTCGAGAGCCCCTCCAAGGCGCGCCCATCCGGCCCCACGCCCCGCAAGAAGAAGCCGTCGAAAACGGGGGCCACGGCCGCAAGAAGGAAGGACGGGAGTGCCGCGTCCCGTGCCCGGGTCAAGCCGGCACGGAAGCGGGAGCAAGCGCCCAAGTCCTCCGGCCCACCCAAGACCCTCCATCGGCTCGGCGACACCGGTTTCGAAGGGCGGAACCTCGCTGAGCTCGGCGTTGCCTCCGAGTTGCGGGAACGGCTGGGCGCGCATGGAGTGAAGACCCTCCTCGACCTGCTCCTGCTGCCACCCGTCGGCGAAGAAGTTGTGCGACCCGTGTACGGCGCGGGGCGCGAAATCCCCGAGGGACGCGCCGCGATCGGAGGACGCGTACAGGGGCGGTGGACGCGACTGCAGCCGGACGGAACCCGGACCACGCACCTCCTTCTCCATGGAGCCGGGCCTCTCGTGGCCTGTTGGCCCTCGGGAGCCACCCCGGCGATGCTGGAGGCCCTGGCGCCCGGGGAGAAGACAATCCTCGTCGGGACCTACCGTAAGACAGATGACGGTACATGCCTGGAGGACGCGGAGACCGCCATCGACTGGGGCACCCACGCCGTTCACCTGGCCCGTTACGACGTGCCGGGGGTTCCCGACCGAGTCCTGCGTCAGGAGATACTCCGGTTGCTCGAGGGTCTGGAGGCCATCCGGGACCCCCTGACCCGCGAAATGGCCGAGGCAGCCGACGTGGTGCCCTTGGACCAAGCTCTGCGGTACGCGCACACGGCGGGGAGCGCCAAACCCGAAGGACGCCGACGCCTGGCCTTCGACGAGGCGCTCACGGTCACGTTCGGACGCGCCCAGCCACGCGCGGAAGGGCCCCGAAACCGAGGTCTCTCCCACCCGATCCTGCATGGGTTGGCGAGCCAGACCGCGCAGTTCCACCCACTGGCCCTGGCCGATCCCCAGCAGGCCGTCCTGGAGGAGATCAAGCGGGACCTCAAGCGCGGTCGTCCCATGCTTCGCCTACTCACGGGGGAGTTGGGGATAGGG
>JAFDJI010000035.1 GCA_019307545.1 Deltaproteobacteria bacterium
CTCGCGGAAGACGAGAAGAAGCACGCCAGCCTGCTCGGCGCGCTGGAGTCCCTCAAGAAGGGCATGTACCCCTACGCCTGATCGGAGGGACGCGAGGGTCAGGTGCTCGCGGTGACGATCAGCTCGTGTGCGGCCTTCGTGGTCGCTTCTCGCTCTTCGTCGCCCCGGCTGGGTCTTTCGTGACGAAAAGGCCACCAGGAACCAAAGTCCATGGCGGCCTCTCGAGATGGTGGTGGGCGATACTGGATTTGAACCAGTGACTTCCACCGTGTGAAGGTGGCACTCTCCCACTGAGTTAATCGCCCCAGCGGTCTGGTCCTATATGGAGTCCAGCCCCGGCGTCAAGCTTAGTGCTGCGTGCTAGGTTTCTCCGCATGGTTCCCACCGACTACCGGCTGGAGCAGGTCTGCACCCGCTTGATCGAGCGCCTCGAGGGTGCGCGACGCACCTACGTGGGTTTTCCGGAGCGCGCCGTGATCGCCTTCAACCGAATCGCCGCCGAGCAGGTGGAGGCCGCCATTCGGGAGTACCGGGAGGTGGCCCTCGCCGACCATCCCGAAGATCAGGCCACGCTGCTCCGCCGGGAAGTGTTGGCGACCTTCCTGCCCCGATACACCCGGCTGGCGGTGCAGATGACCGCGCGTGAGGAAGCTGGCTTCGGCATGGGGGTGTTCGCCGAGCCCATGGGGCGGGCCGTGCTGGCGGCGATCGCCGTCTTCTTCCTGTTCTTCTGTTGGCGGCTCGTCCGCGTCCCGCTGCTGTGGCCGATGTTGTTGGCGATCCTGGTCCTCCCCTTCGCCAGTGACCTGGTGCGGTGGATGTACCAGGGCTGGTACGGGCGAAGGCTGGAGGCGGTGCTCGGCGACATGGCCCGGATCCAGGAGCAGGCCGGCACCTACCTCACGCCCAGCGAGTTGGCGCCCGAGCGCGGCGGAAAGGTGCTCCACCTGGTGCCCCCGTCCGACGATGGGGAAGACGACGAGGGCGAGACGGACGACTGACAGGTGTCGGAGGCCTTCGTCCGACACTGGTCACCTTTTCCGTCACTTGCGACGGAGGAAGCCCCATAATCTGGTGTTTTGACCTGGCACGGAGCTCGCATGGGGTCGCCGCGAACCCAAGGAGGTCACATGAGCTTGTGCAAGGTGTTTCTCGTGGGTCGACTGGGTGCGCCACCTGAGCTGCGCACCTCGTCGGCGGGCAACAAATGGAGCGTGATGAGTGTAGCGACCAATCGCCGAGCCAAGGAGGGTGACGAGTGGGTCGACAAGACCGACTGGCACCGGGTGAAGGTGTTCGGCGATCGCGCCGAGACGTGCCACCGCTTGCTGCGCCGCGGCTCTCTGGTGGGGGTGGACGGCGAGCTCGACTACGAGCGGTGGACCGACAGCGAGGGCAAGGAGAGGTTCGGGGTCAGTATCCGTGCGCGTCGGGTCGACTTCATCCGTGACTTCGGGCAGCGGCCCGAGGGCCCGGCCCCCGAGGCCACAGTCTGACAGGGGTCGGTTGCGGCACTCGTCGACCGGAGCGCGCCGCGATAGGGGGGCGCTCCGGATCGGAGGGGGCGGGTGCGCCGCTACGTCGTCGTGGAAGGGCTCATCGGAGCTGGCAAGACGTCCCTGTGCCGCCTGCTGCAGGAGGCATGGGGGGCGCGTCTGGTGCTGGAACCCGCGGAGACCAATCCGTTCCTGGAGCTCTTCTACACCGACCCGGATCAGTACGCGCTCCCGGTGCAGCTCTACTACCTGATGAGCCGTTGGCGCCAGCAGGTGGAGATTCGGCAGGGCGATCTGTTCACCGACATCGTGGTGAGCGACTACCTGTTCGCAAAGGACCGGGTGTTCGCGGAGAAGACACTCCAAGACGACGAGCTCGAGATCTACGATCGGTTTGCCGGCGTCCTCGGCGGCCAGGCGCCGGTGCCCGACCTGGTGGTGTTGCTGGACGCGCCGACCTCGGTCCTGCTGAAGCGCATCGCAAAGCGCAAGGCGCCGGGGGAGCACGCCATCACCGTGGAATATCTGGACGACCTTCGCGGTAGGTACAAGCGGCTCTTCGCCGATTGGACACATTGCCCGGTCCTGCGCATCGACAACCGCGATATGAACTATGTGAACGATCCCGACGGACGGTCTGCAGTGTTGCACCGCATCGAAAGCGTCTTGAAGGTCGACAACGACCCCCGGGCCCCTGGATCCGATTCGGACCGGGAGGCCCAGCCGAACCTCTTCGGCACGGGGTCCAGCTAGGAGGAAAGGCTGTTGCAGCGAAAAAGCGTGTTGGACCTTCACAAGTTGAAGGCCGATAACCAGAAGATCGTGATGGTTACCGCATACGACTACACGATGGCACGTCTGGTCGACAGGGCAGGCGTGGACATGGTGCTGGTCGGTGACTCCCTCGGCATGGTGATCCAGGGCGAGCAGGACACGTTGCCGGTCACCCTGGACGACATGGTCTACCACACCCGCTGCGTCTCCCGAGGATTGCAGCGGGCACACCTGGTCGGGGACATGCCCTTCATGACCTACCAGGTGTCTCCCGAACAGGCGATGGCGTCGGCAGGACGCCTGGTCCAGGAAGGGCACGCCCAGTCGGTGAAGCTGGAGGGCGGAGAGCGCTCCGCACCCGCCATTGCCCGCATCGTGGAGGCCGGCATCCCGGTCGTGGGTCACGTCGGGCTCACCCCCCAATCCGTGCACGCCATGGGGGGGTTCAAGGTACAGGGACGCACCGAGGAGAGTGCCGAGCGGGTTGTCCGCGACGCCCTGGCGGTCGCCGAGGCGGGCGCCTTCTGCATCGTGCTCGAGGGTGTTCCCATGGACGTCGCTACCGAAATCACCGAGAAGCTGGCGATCCCCACCATCGGGATCGGCGCCGGGCCGCACTGCGATGGCCAGGTGCTGGTGTGCAACGACATCCTCGGGATGGACCTCACCTTCGCGCCACGCTTCGTGAAGCGGTACGCGCGGCTCGAGGAGGTCATCACCGACGCGGTCGGTAACTATGCCAAGGAGGTGCGCGAGGGGGCGTTCCCCGCCGAGGAGCACTCCTTCAAGCGGAAAACGCCGCGCCGCATCGCCAAGCTGTACTGAGCGCCATGGAGCTCGTCGAGACCCCCGACGCGATGGTGGCGTGGGCCGAACGGCACCGCCACGACCGCGTGGGGTTGGTACCCACCATGGGCTACCTGCATCGTGGCCACGTCTCCCTCATGGAGCTGCTGCGACCGCGCGTGGACCGGTTGGTGGTGTCCATCTTCGTGAATCCACTCCAGTTCGGCGCGAACGAGGACCTGGCGGTCTACCCGCGAGATCCCGAAAGGGACGCGGAGAAGTGCCGCTTGGTCGGGGTGGACTGCATCTTCCAGCCCCAGGAGATGTACCCGGAGGCGTTTCAGACGACCGTATCGGTGGGTGATCTGACCAGGGGGTTGTGTGGGGCACGTCGGCCGGGCCATTTCGAGGGGGTGTGCACCGTGGTGACACGCCTGTTCGGGCTCACCCGTTGTGACGAGGCGTGCTTCGGAGAGAAGGACTACCAGCAGCTGATGGTCATCCGGCGCATGGTGGAGGACCTCGCGCTCCCGGTGACCATCGTGCCCGGGCCGCTGGTGCGAGATGCCGACGGCCTCGCCCTGTCCTCCCGCAATGCCTTCCTCTCGGTGGAGGAACGGCGGCGCGGCCTTTCCCTGCACCGTGCGCTGTTGGCGATGGCGGATGCAGCCGCCGCCGGCGAGGTGGAGGTACCTGCGCTGCTGGACCGGGCGCGAGGGCGGCTCGACGTGGACCGCCCCGACTACCTGGAGGTGGTGGACGCCCAGACCATGCAGCCCCTCGAGGTGGTCGACCGGCCCGCTCGCGCCCTCGTGGCGGCCTTCTTGGGAAGGACGCGGCTGATCGACAACCTGGCGGTCGGTCCGGAGTTGTCGTGGACCTGAGCGTCATCGCCATCTTCGCCGTGATCGGCGTCATGGCAGTCAACCAGCTGGTGATGCGGGTGGGCGGGCTGTATGCGCGGGCCGCACTGTTCTACGGTTTGCAGTTGGTGAACCTGGTCCTGGGGACTGGTCTCATCCTCTGGGGGCTGCCCGGCTTCGAGCAGTGGCCGGTGGTGTCCTGGATCATCGCGCTGCTGTTCTTCTTCCGCACCGTGCAGAACAACAACCTGCGCGCTCGCTGGTTGCGAGAGGAACTGCTGAAGGAACGGGAGCAACGGGAGAAGGAGATCCGAGCCGCCCTCGCGCGGGACCGGGAGGGCGAGGAGTAGGCGGGGCAAGGGGCCCGCGACGACGACGACTGCAGGCCTGAACGCAGCGAGCCCGGTGAGCGAGCACGGGCCGAAGGAGCCGTCATACAGGAGCGGGCACCGCAGAACCGCCGTCACTGAAGCCAGCCTCAGAAGGTGGCGACGACCCGCACGCCCAACTCGTCGAAAGACGCCGAGGGGCCGATCCCCACTTGCCATGGACGCCGATCCCGAGCGATGACGCCCATGCGGTCTCGGACGGCCGCGTTGCGCCTCAGCTGGAGCGCGGAGGACAGGTAGGAGCCGAGCAGCGCGCCCACCGACCCCGAGTATGCCGCGATGGCGATGACACGCGGGAAGGCGGCACCGCGGTTTCGATAGATGCTGTTGAAGGCACCCCCGATCGACCGCAACCCGAAATAGGCGCCCCACAGGTACCAGGCGGTCTTGCCGTTGCCGTTGGGGACGTCGGCGCCCAACTCCAGCAGGGCGCGTCGCGCTCGGAGGGACCCGCCTGCCATCAGGGGCGCCCCCAACACCTCCAGGGTGGTCCCGGTGCCGAGGAGGGGGTCGGCCACACAGGACACCTCTTCGTCCCGTTCCGGACAGAAGGGCAGCAACACCACCCCCATCAGGTCCAGACCGAGGCCCACCGCGCCGATGTAGGCGCCTGCCTTCGCCCTACCGGTGGCGCGGCGATGGACACCCTGCCAGTGCTCGACGTCGGAACCCGGTGCTGCATCTGCGTTGGGCGAGAACGCCCATGTTGCCATCAGCATCGCGAGGAGCAACCACCGCATGGAGGCGCCTACTCCGCGGGCCCCGGCCCGAAACGGGCCACGATGGCCATGATCTCCTCCTCGGTCAGCAGCTCGCTCTTCTGCTTGGCTACCTCGAAGATCGCCTCCACGAGGTCATCGTGGACCGGGATGCCCCGGTTGTGGAGCCAGTAGCGCACGTTGGACTCGCCGCTCATGAAACCGATCAGGATCTCCTGGCTCCGCCCGAACCAGGCCGCCGGCACGCCGCTGTACACCCGATCGGAGAGGTGCTGGTCACCCTTCTTGATCGCCTTGATGACCGCCGCCGCGTGCACTCCGGTTGCCGTTCGGAAAGCGTCTCGCCCGAACACCGGGTAGTTCCAGGGAATCGGCCAGTGGCACGCCTCCGAGACCAGCCCCACCAACTCGGCCAGTGCGTCCAGGTCCCGTTCGATCACCCCGAGCAGCTTCAGGTTCACCAGCATCTGGTCGAGCGAGGTGTTCCCGACCCGCTCGCCGATCCCGAGAATCGTGCCGTGGACCCGGTCGATCCCCGCCTCGATGGCGTACAGGGCGTTGGACAGGGCGTGGGCTCGGTCGTTGTGCCCGTGCCAGTCGAGCTTCACGTGGGGGCGCAGGCCCATGCCGATGAGGAGGTCGTCCGCGAAGTGGACCAGGTTGAACACCCCGTTTGTGGTCGCGTGTCCGACGGTGTCGCAGAGCACCAACCGGGTGGCGCCCTCCTCTGCGGCGGCGCGGAACAACCGGCCGAGGGTCCTGGGGTGGGAGCGGACGGTGTCCTCGGTGACGAAGCTCACCGGCAGACCTGCTCGTACCCCCATTCGAACCGCGTCGCGGGTCAACTGCTCCAAGCGGTCCTCGTCCCACCCCTCGGCGTACATCCGGATGGGCGAGGACCCCAGGAAGGTCATGACCTCGATGGGGACCCCGACGCGCTCGCTGATCTCGATGATGGGACGGATGTCGTCGGCGTGGGTGCGCGCGGCGCAGCCCACCCGGATCGAGAGCTTCTCGTCGCGGACCACCTTCACCAGGGTCTCCACGTCCGCGACCGCTCGGGGGCCGGCGCCCGGGAGACCCACGTTGGAGTTGTCGATCCCTACGCTGTCGAGGAGGCGGAGGATGCGGATCTTCTCCTCGATGCCGGGATCGTGTACCGATGGGCTCTGGATGCCGTCGCGCAGGGTCTCGTCGTGAAGCTCGACCGGCCGCATGGCGGGAGAGACCGCGTGTCCCTTCACGTTCCAGTCGTGGATCACCGTCTGCTGGTCCATGGAAGCTCCCGGCTGTGGCCCCATACCCTAACCAGTGACGGCAGGCCGACTAGCCTGCGGGCAGCCGGGCCCGGATCGGGGAGTCCGCGGGGATCCACCGGGCGAGCGACGGCCCGATCACCAGGTCGGCCCGTTGGAGTGCCTTTGGGGTGCGGGCGCCGGTGAGCAGGCACGCGAGACGGATCTCGTCGACCACCTGCTTGACCCTCAGGCTGGCCGCCCGCTTTCCGCCGTTGGTCCAGGCCTGCAGGAAGGGTCGCGCCGTGCCTCCGGCGGTGGCACCCAGCGCGATGGCCCGTGCGATGTCCACGCCGGTGGCCACCCCACCGGTCGCGATGATGCCGAGGCCGAGACCAGAGAGCTGGGCCACCGAGGCGGCGGTGGGGATGCCCCAATCCCAGAAGGCCTCCCCCAGGGCGCGGGTGCAGGCACCTGCCCGGAGGGTCTCCACCCCCACCCAGGAGGTGCCCCCCGCCCCCGAGGTGTCCACCCAACGGACCCCCCGCTCCACGAGCTTCCTCCCGACGCGCCGAGAGAGACCACACCCGGTTTCCTTGACGATCAACGGGACGGACAGCTCCTCGACCAGGCGGGAGAGGGTGTCCAGGCCGCCACGGAAGTCGTCGTCACCCCCTGTCTGGATGACCTCCATCGCCGGGTTGAGGTGGACGCACAGCGCGTCGCACCCCGTCTCGCCGAGCACTTCGTCGAGCTGGCGGGTGCCGGTGTCGCGCGCCTGGACGATGCCGATGTTCCCGAGCAACAGGATGTCCGGAGCTACGTCGCGGACCCGGTAGCCCAGGGGCGGTCCACCCTCGAGGAGCGGACGCATGGACCCGAAGCCGAAGCCGATGCCGTGCTCTTGGGCCACCGCGGCCAGGTCTCGGTTCACCCGTTCGGCGCGTTCGACCCCGCCGGTCATGGCGGCGATCACCACGGGGGCGCGCAGCCGGCGCCCCACGACCTCGACGGTGAGATCGACCTCTTCCACCGCCAACTCCGGGAGTGCGGTGTGCACGAGGTGGACCTCTTCGAGCAGGGTGGTCTTGGCCCTGAAGGCGACCCGGTCGGTGGCGGCGAGGTCCAGGTGTTCGGCCTTTCGCTGGCTGTGATCGGTCATGTGGGCTCCTAACCCGCATCCCTCACGGGCTGCGGGCTAGCTGGCACTTCATGGGCACCGCCGGTCAGTTGCACCGGCAGGACCGTGTGGCCGGCGCGGAGGCAAACTTCGCGGAACCGCCCCGCTGCGTCCAGATCCGGAAACAGAGCCACGGCGCAGTCCCCTCCGCCAGCGCCGGAGGGCTTCGCCTCGCCACCGTGCTCCTGGGCGAGGGTGGCGATGTGGTCCAGTTCTGGCGTGCGGTAGGACAGCCCCACGGCGTTCGCCATCTCCTCCAGCAGCCTCCGCGAAGCCCCCAGGGCGCCGATCGGGTCCGAGACGAAGCGGTGGCTGATCTCGGTGGCGGAAGCGACGAACCGGGTGCGATCCCGCCACTGGAGATAGGTCATCACCCGCGGTCCGGTCCTCACCGAGCGGCCGGACCACACCACCACCGGCCGGATCTCCACCTCCAACGGGGTGGCCTCGCCGTCCTGGAACCAGACGACGCCTCCCCAGGCCGAGGCCGCGACGTCCACACCTGACCCGGCGCCCTGTGCGGCGCGGTGGATTGGCTCGGCCGTGCGGAACAGGGTGGAGGCACGCGGGTGCTCCCCCCGCAAGGAGAGGGCGGCCAGGGTGGCACACACCACCGTGGCCGCGGAGCCGCCCAGACCCGCCTTGGTCGCGGTAGGGCTCGGGTTCCAGTCCGCGAACTGGTAGCGGCCCGGGGGTGCGTCGAGGGTCTCCAGGGTCGTGCGGGCGAACCGGTCGTCCCCGGGGGTCTCGATTCGTCGCTCCGGCGCCGGCGAAACCGTACAGGCCACACCGTGGTTCACGGCGGTCACCACTGCCGGGGCCCCGTCCAGCACGGCGTATTCGCCCACCAGGACGAGCTTTCCCGGGGCGCGGAACACCCTGCTCATCGCGGCTCCAGGGCCGGATCGCCACCTGGTCGCAGCACCTCGATGTGCGCCACGTGAGGAGACAGGCCCGCGGCCACCTCGGCCGCGTCGGACCGGTGGCACAGGACCTTCACGTTGGGGCCCGCGTCCATGGTGGCCCAGGCGCCGGTTCCGCGCTGTCGCAAGGCGCGAACCTCATGCAGACACGCGATGGTGGCCGGCACCTGGTACAGCACGGGGGGTCGAGCGGTGTGCAGGGTGGCGTGCATCTTGTGGGTGGAGGCCTCCATCACCTCGCCCAAATGCTGCAGGTCGCGGGCGAGCACCGCGGCGCGAGCCCCGGCGAAGTCGTCGGCCGCGGTCTGCACCCAGGTGGCGTAGTAGGGAGAGGTGCGGCGGGCGTGCTCCATGGCATCCCTGGAGCCCACCGGTTTCGGGGCTCCCGATGCGATCGCCACCACCATCGCCACATCCCAGTGGTCCGGTGGGGCGAGGGGTCGTGCGTGGCAGTCGGCTCCATCGGACCGCTCACCGAGCGGCCACTCCACGAAGCCTCCCCACAGGCTCCGGCAGGCGGAACCCGATCCCCGTCGGGCGAGGAGGGAGAGGGCGGTGGGTTCGGTGTCGTGGCCGGCGGCCGCGGAGGCGGCCAGGGCGAGGGCCGCAAACGCGGAGGAGGAGGAAGCCAGGCCGGCGGCGACCGGGAAGTTGCTCTCACTGATCACCCGACACGGCGGGCGGCGGGGATCCACCAGCTCCAGAAAGGCGAGCACCCGCGCGGCGGCAGGCGCTGGCGCGAGGGCCCCGTCCAGCTCTACCGAGTCCGCCTCGACGCCCCACACCACGGTGGTCCGGGTTCGGAAGCGGTCCAGGGTCAACGACAGCGACGGAACCGCGGGCAGGTTGAGCGCCCGATCCCGCTTGCCCCAGTACTTCACCAGCGCGATGTTGGGATGGGCCCTCGCTGTAGCCGCGGTCATGCGGACCTCCCGGGTCGGCACGGGAACGCCTCGATGCCGTGCGCCCGGGCTGCCGACAGGATGAGCTCCGGGTCCTCGGCCAGAGCGATGACCACCCCGCCGCCGCCCGCCCCCGCCAGCTTCGCCCCGGATGCCCCGGCGGTCATGGCCAGGTCGACCAGGGCGTCCAGACGGGGGGTCGAAACCCCGATCGCGCGTAGCAGGCCGTGGTTCTCGTACAGTAGGGGCCCGAGTCGCTCCATGTCGTCCAGTACCGCCTCGGCCTCCCCCACCAGGGCGCCGATCCGCTCCAGCGTCGGGTCGACTGCCGGGCGGGCGGCTGACACCCCGGCGACCAGCGCTGCGGTGTCACTGGCACCTCCGCTCTGCAGGACGACCAGCGACCAGGGCGGTATCGACAAGGGGGTCAGCTCCGGGCCGTCGGGTGTGCGCCGGAAGCGGATGACCCCGCCCCGGGCCGCCACCGCGTGGTCGATGCCGGAGGCGTTTCCGTGGAAGAGGCGCTCCACGGCGAAGGCCCGCAGGTGGACCTCTTGCGAATCGGGCACGTGTCCGCGGGCATCGGACTCCGCTCGCACCAGCGCCACCGCCAGTGCCGCAGAGGACCCCATCCCCTGGCCGATGGGCAGGTCGGTCTCGATGGCGACCGCCCACCCTTCGGGGAGCACCGTCCGCACCGCGCGAAGGAGTCGTTCCTCCTGGCCTGGGGGCACCTCGGTCACCACCCGGGTCGGACCGGGCATGCGGCGGACGTGTACCCGGGTGCGACGGTCTACCCCCAGCGCGATGGCGGGGTGGCCGTAGACCACGGCGTGCTCGCCGCATAAGATCAGTTTTCCACCAGCCGATCCGGCGCCCTGCCCGCTCCTCTCAGCCACCCCGTATCTCGTCCAGGATCTTCAGGGCCTGTTCCACGGAGATGTCCTCCTCCTCCACCAGGCGAGCAATGACCGCGGCCAACTCGGGGCGGGTCGCACCAGCGGTTGCGGCCACGCTCCGGGCGTGCATCCGCATGTGGCCCATCTGGATCCCGTCGGTCGCCAGGGCCCGCAGGGCGCTCAGGTTCTGGGCCAGTCCCACCGAGGCCGCGATGGCTGTCAGCTCCTGCGCGCGGCTGACCCGGAGCATCCGTAGGTTGGCGCGCACGGTGGGGTGGACGCGAATGGCTCCCCCGACGATCCCGAGCGCGAGCGGCACCTCGATGGTGCCGGTCAAGGAGCCGTCGTCGTCGAGGCGCCAGGTGGTCAGTGGGCGGTACCGGCCATCGCGGGCGGCATAGGCGTGCGCACCGGCTTCGATTGCGCGCCAGTCGTTGCCAGTGGCGATGGCCACCGCGTCGATTCCGTTCATCACGCCCTTGTTGTGGGTCGCGGCCCGGTAGGGGTCCGCCCACGCGAAGCGCCAGGCCTTCACGATGCGATCGGCCACCTGGTCGCCTTCCATGTCCGCAGTGCCCAGCAGTGCCGGTCGGAGGGTCACGGAGGCACGGGCCAGCCGTCGGTCGGCCAGGTTGCTGAGAATGCGCAACCCGACCGTTTCGCCGGTGAGCGCCTCTACGTGGGGCGCGAGGTGCTCGGCCACGGTGTTCACCATATTGGCGCCCATGGCATCCACGCAGTCGAGGTGGAAGTGGAGCACCACCATGTCTTCGCGCGGGTAGCCGGGCTCCTCGTACACTACGTGCCGGACCTCCATGTCTCGCAGCCCGCCCCCGTGGTCGACGAGCCTGGGGTGCACGGCGTGCCCGATCTCGCGGAGTCGTGGTAGGGCCTCCCGCAGGGTCTCCAGGCACCTCTCCGGGTCCCGCACAGACATGAGCTGGACCTGGCCGATCATCACACTCGGATCCGTCTCCGCGGTGAACCCGCCCCCCTCACGTGCAAGGCGCGCCGAGTTGGAGACCGCCGCCACCACCGACGGCTCCTCCACCACCATGGGCACGACCCGCTCTTCGCCGTTGATGAAGAAGTTGACCGCCACCGCGTTTGGGAGTGCAAAGGTGGAGATGACGTTCTCCACCAGCACGTCCGCCTCCTCGACGGTGAGCCCCGCCGAGCGGTACACGGCGAGGTCCTCCCGGTCCAGGACGCGAGCGGTCTCGAGGACCGAGAGCCGCGCTTTGGGTGATAGCCGGTAGAAGCCCGGGATCCGGGATGTCGGCCCGTCGTCGTGACGCGTGGTCATGGCCGCTCTGGTGGTTCCGCCGCCCTATATCCCGGCAGTCAGAGCTACCGGGCGGTTCCCTCGTAGAAGGCGTCCAGGATGTGACGGTAGCGCTCCTCCACAACCCGGCGCTTCACCTTCAACGAAGGGGTGAGCGAGCCGTCCGCGACGGTGAAGGGCTCGGGGAGCAGGGCAATCTTTCGCACGGTGGCATGGGAAGCGAGCTCGGCGTTCACTGCGTCCACCTCGGCCTGGATGAGGGCCTCCACCTCTGGTCGAGCCGCGAGGTTGGGGTAGCCGGTGGCCTCGATGCCCTGTGCACGGGCCCACCGGCCGACATGCTCCTCGTCGATGACGATGAGGGCTACGCAATAGGGCCGGTGGTCCCCGTGGAGAAGGACGTGGGAGACGTAGGGCGACCGCCCTTTCAGGAGGTTCTGGAAGCGCGCCGGGGCGATGTTCTTGCCGCCCGAGGTGATGATGATCTCCTTCTTCCGGTCGGTGATGCGAACGTGGCCGCTGGGCAGCTGGGTGCCGATGTCCCCGGTCCGCAACCAGGTCCGGTCCTGGTCGTCGGTGAACAGTGCCTGTTCGGTGTCTTCGGGACGTAGGTAGTACCCCTGCATCACCCCGCGACCGGACAGCAGGATCTCTCCGTCCTCGTCGATTCGAATATCGGTGCCCGGGAGCGGCTTGCCCACGGTTCCGAACACGAAGTCTTCCGGTGCGTTGAAGCAGCTCGCCGCGCAGGACTCGGTGAGGCCGTATCCCTCCAGGATGAGCAGGTCGCAGGCGTGGAAGAACTCGGCGATCTCCCGGGGCAGAGGGGCGGCGCCGCTCACGAAGAACCGGATCCGCCCGCCGAAGAGTTCCTTCACCTTGCGGAACACCAGCCTGTCCGCCAACGCATAGCGCAACCTCAACAGCCCCGTCGGCTCCTGCCGCTCCTGCCGGAGCCGGGAGACCTCCCGCCCCACGCCGACGGCCCACTTGAAGAGCTGTTGCCTCGCTCGACCTCCCTCGCGGGCTTGGGCGCGGATGCGGTACCACGCCTTCTCGAAGACGGCCGGGACCGCCCCCATCCAGGTGGGCCGGGTCGCGGCCATGTTGTCCAGGAGCGCGTCTGTGTCGCCGTCCACCACCGTGGGGACGCCCAGGCGGATGAAGATGACCTGCATCACCTTCGCGAACACGTGGGACAGGGGCAGGAAGAGGAACTGCTTGTCTGCTGGGGAGACCAGACCCATGGCGTCGACCGCCGCCGCTTCGTACACCCAGGCGTCGTGGCTGAGCATCACCCCCTTGGGTTCGCCGGTGGTGCCGGAGGTATACATCAACGTCGCGAGGGAATCGGGGGAGATATCCATGTGGGCGGTGGCATAGGCGTCGGGGTTGTGCTCCGCGAAGACCCGCCCCTACTCCCTGAGCTGGTCCAGGGTCTGGACCCAACCGTCCTCGCTCTGTGTGCCTTGGAGCACGACCACCTGTCTCACCATGGTCAAGCGCTCCCGCACCTCCTGCAGCTTCGGCAGTTGCTCGGCGTCGCAGAACACCACCACCGCTTCGCAGTCCTTCAGGATGTACTCGCACTCCTCGCAGGTGCTGGAGGGGAAGATGGTGGTGGTGGCGGCACCGGCGCACAGGATGCCCATGTCGACCAGGATCCACTCCGGGCTGGTCGCCGCGAGGATGCAGCACCGCTGCTCGCTTTCCACCCCGGCCGCGATGAGCCCGTTGGCGACCTCTCTTGCCGCCGTCTCGGCCTCCCGCCAGGTCATCGTGACCCAGGCGCCGGCCTGCCGGTAGCATATCGCGTCCCCGGCCTGGGTGGAATGGCATCGGTGGAGCCACATGTCGGGCACCGACTTGAAGGTAGCCTCCCCCAGCCCGGCGTTGGGCACGGATGCCGAGGAGGTCATGGGCGGCGCTCCACTACTGGGTCACCACCACCGGAGCGTCGGTTGCGAGTTGGATTCGCGCTGTCTTCAGCGCGTTCCGGATGGATGCCACCAGCTCGGGCCGGCCCTGGCCGAAGTCCTCGTTCTTGAACCAGGCACCCACGGGCAGGTCGATTCCCCGCTCGTCCAGCTCGCTCACCAGGACCAGCGG
>JAFDJI010000351.1 GCA_019307545.1 Deltaproteobacteria bacterium
CATCTTCGACCTCGCCACGGTCATCGTAGGGGCCGTGGATGACCCTTGGCGTGCCTCCGCGGACGCTTTCCTCCAAATCGGCATCGTCGCAGCCCATCAGGCCAAGGCCAGCGGTCAGAAGGGTTGCACATGCAGCGAGCGGCATACTTCGCATAGGGAACTCCCAGGTTGTCGAGGAGGAAAAGAACATGTCCGGCGCCGACCCCATCGGCGGGCACAAGTACGGGGGGCGTCACTTGAACACGTTTGCTGGATCTGCGCCACCCGGCGCGGATGCGCCCGGCGCCCATACACACGCAGATGTGCTCCCACGGCGGACTATGCGGGATCCGGGGCTTTTTATGCACCCTTCGTACACGGACGAGAACGGGGTGCAGTCCAGGTTGCTACGTAGAGCGGGCCATCGATCGGCCCGGGGTGGTCACTCGGCGGTGGAGACGACCGTGGCGTCGGGGTAGCTCCGGGCCAACGACCCCATCGCGTCCAGGGTGTCCCGAATGGCGCCCCGCGCGAACCGGGATGCGGGCCGTGCTGGAATCATCCCCCCGGGGTCGGACCACACGAAGTACTCAGCCACCGTGCGCCCGTCGGCGAGGCCGATGAGGAGCCACGACCCCCGGGTCCACGCAACGGCCCGTCCGCGCTCCACGCGCTGGGCGAGGGGAGTGCCCGCGATGAGTGCTGGGTCGGTGGCGTCCTCCATCACCTTCTCGAACATCCGCCCGCCGCTCGCTCGGCGGATGTCTTCGTTGTTCTGCACCCGGACGACCCACCAGCGGTCCTTGACCACCGGGAGGGGCAGGTACTGGAACACCGCCCGCCCATCCCGGTACGCCTCCCCATCGACCACCTGCGAGACCTCCACCCGCAGCCAATCCTCGTGGACGTCCTCGGAGTTCACCGCCCACCACACCGCTTCGATGGGCAGGTCGTAGACGGCTACGCCCCAACCCTGGCCCGCGGCCACGCCCTCCACGAACTGTACCCCCGCGACGCGCTTCCCCTCCGCCGCCCGGTCATAGGCCGCGACAGGGATGGACGGAGGGTCCACCGCCATCCGGTGCGCCCGCAGCGGTGCGAGCGCGAGGACCTCGTCGGCGACCTCGCCCGCGAGGGCAGGCTGGAACGGGAGGGCAGCGATCAACAGACAGAGAGGGTGCATGCGTACTCGAGTACCGTCATGGGTCGCCCGATGCGTTGCCACCGCTGGTAAGTGTTTGTAATCGGCTCCTACGGCGGCGGGCCGAAGGTCAGGGACCGGAGACGCGTTCCAACGCCACCCCATCCAGGGTCATGCGCCACACCCCGTCGACCTCGTGGGGCGCCTCGTCGACCTGGAAGGTGGTGGTGATCCCCAGGAACCCGACCACGAACGCGTCTTGCCGAAAATCCTGGATCGGTGCGTCGATGCTCTTGTCCACCGCACCCGCCGTGTTCTCGTACTTCACCTGGCCGCCTGGCTCGATGGTGATGGTGACCCCGCCCCCCTGCCAGGTGCCGTTGAAGCTGCGACGGTGGGCGGCGATTGCTCGAGCCTCGGTGGCCTCGGCCTCCTCCTCCAGGGCATCGACCCGCACCTCGAAGCCATCGACCGTGTCCTGCATGCGGGTGTTCAGGCCGCCGAGCGCGTCCTCCCGCTCGGTCCCGCTCGTCGGGAGCGCGGCATACTCGACCTCGAACTCGGCCATCGCCTTTCGGACCTCCTCCTGGAGGACCGGGTTGGACTCGGAGCGCGCTGCCAACTCGTCCAGAGCCTCCACTTCCCAGGTGTAGCCCCACTCCAGCTGCTCCAGTGGTGTGCCGAGGATCCCGGAACAGGCGAGGACTGCCAGCAAGGCGAGCCCGGCGAGCAGCGGTCGGAGGATGGCGGTCAACCTATGCATGGTGAAAGTGTAACCAAGACCCGACCCCTGGGGGTGGCAGGCATTCAAGGCAGGTCGAGCGACGCGCGTTAGCCTTTCGTAGATGAAGCACCTCTCCTGGACCCTTCCCCTCCTTGCGCTCGCCGCCTGCACGGCGGGGCTCGACGACACGGGCATGGACACTGGCGAGGACCCGGACCTGGGGCTGCGTTTCGGGTTCCCCGTCGAGGAGCACGACCTCATCCGGCCACCCGCGATGGGCGTGGACCACGATCCGGTCCAGTACGAAGGGGCCTGGCGCATCACCTGCACCAACTACCGCGGCGACAGCTACCCCTACTGCTACGACGAGCATGGGGGCACGGACTTCATCCTGGACGGGGGCTTCACCGCGATGGACGCGGGAAGCGCTACCGTCGTCGCCGCCGCCGACGGCGAGGTGGTGTCCACCGATGACGGCCACTACGACCGGTGCCACGCGGACATCACCAGCCTCGACGTCTCCTGCGATGGGTACGAGATGATCGGAAACCACGTGATCCTGGAACACGAGGATGGCTACCGCACCAAGTACTGGCACTTCATGTCGGGATCGGTGCTGGTGGAGGTCGGAGACGAGGTGCTCGCAGGGGAGCCCCTCGGCCTGATCGGCTCCAGCGGGTACAGCAGCCTCCCGCACCTCCACTTCGGGCTCGAGGACGAGCACGAGGTCGCCATCGACCCCTACGCCGGGCCGTACTCCCAGGAGACCTCATGGTGGTGTGAGCAGGGCGACCCGGACGGGCTGCCGGGCGACTGCTGACCGCTCGACAGGCACCCCCGGCGCGTGGGTGAACGCTGATCGGGGGCACCTTGACATGCAGTTGTGTAGAACCTACTTTTATGTAGAAGGAGCCGTCGATGTCAACGATCCAGATTTCTGCACACATTCCGGTCGATCTCAAGACGAGGCTGGATCGCCATGCTCGGGCCACCGGAATCACCCGGGCTCACCTCGTCACGGAGGCTCTCCAGCATCACCTACAAGCACTCGCCGAGCTGCCACCAGAAGCCATCGTCCCCAAGTACATCGTGCTCACCCGGGAGAGCGCTGAGCTGGTGCGAGATGTGCTGGAGCGTCCTCCCAAGCCCACCGCCGAGATGAGACGTTTGTTCGATGACCGTTGAGATCCGCGTCCTTCGGGGGGACGACGATCGCAGTCCCTTCAGGAGCGGCGACGAGGCCTTGGACCTCTTCTTCCATCGCTACGCGGGGCAGAACCAGTTCCGGCACCATATCGGAGTGACCTACGTCGCTGTCGAAGAGGAGCGGATCGTCGGTTTTGCTACGGTGGCGGCAGCATCGCTGGACGCGGATGACCTCCCAAGCGGCCGGAGGATGCCCCCCTACCCGCTCCCCGTCCTGCGTGTCGCCCGCCTCGCGGTGGGAGAGAGCGAGCAGGGGCGCGGGCTCGGTCGGGCCCTCTTGCGCTTCTGCGTCGAGCTCGCCGAGAAGATGCGAGACGAGTTGGGGTGCGTCGGCCTCGTGGTCGACGCCAAGCCTCGCGCAGTGGACTTCTACCGCGGCTTTGGGCTCATTGAGGTCATCGAAGCCGAGGGAGGCGCCCAGGCCCGCCCCAAGCCGACGATGATGTTCCTTCCACTCGCAGCCGTTCCCAGGAGGCCGTGACGGAGGACTGCGTCACAGATCCCGGCACCATTCTGCTACGCGGACGCGCGCAGCGCCTGCAGCGCCCGGCGCATCTCCACCCGTGCCATCTGCCTTCGCCAGGCCGGGTCTCCGTGGATGCTGGTCTGGGGGTGGACCTGGCGGAAGGCCTGCTCGGCGATCTCTTCGATGACGTCGTCCTCCAGGTGGGTCCCCACCGCGGCCTCCATGCGCTTGAGGCGCTGCGGCTTGGGGAGTACCGCGCTCACCACCGCCGTCAGATCGGTGCAGGCCCCATCGCCCGAAAAAGCACCCACCACGGCCAGGCCCAGTTGGGGGAAGTCCACCGCGCGGCGGGCCCGCACCTTGCGGTAGGTGCTCCGGTGGCCGGGCTTGCGCGGTGGGATCCGAATCGCCACCACCAGGCACCGTGGGTCGAGGGTCCGATTCTGCTCGAACCGGCCGTCGATTACGTACAGGTCCTCCACCCGGACCTCTCCCGGACCGTCCTCGGGGTGCGCCACTTCCAGCACCGCGTCCAGGGCGATGAGGACCGGCACCGTGTCCGCGCTGTGCGCCGCCACGCACCGCTTCGCCGTATTGATGACGTGGCACCAGTCGCCGTCCTTCTTCAGGCAGAACCCCAATGCTTCGCGCCATGACGCGGACTGGTTGTAGAACAGGCACCGGGTGTCGAGCATCACGTTGCCGCCCAGGGTGCCCATGCGCCGGTGCTGCGGCCCCGCCACCAGCCCAGCGGCGATGGCCAGGGCCGGGACCCCTTCGCGGACCACCTCGCTCTCCGCCACCCGGTGCAGCACGGTCCCCGCGCCGATCCGCAGGGTGCCGTCGCCCGACGCCTCGATGCCCACCATCTCCTCGACGGCGGACAGGCTCACCAGGTGCCTGGCGGCGTGTAGCCGGTGCTTGAGGTTCACGAGCAGGTCGGTGCCTCCGGCGACGTACATGGACTCGGGAAGGTCGCGCCGCAGCGCCACCGCCTCCGCCGCCGTGGTCGGGAGGTGGACCTCGAAGGGGGCCATCCTCAGCACGACTTCCCCCGCGCTCGGAGGGCGGCGAGCACCCGTTCGGGCGAAAAGGGGATGGTGCGCAGCCGCAGCCCCGTCGCGTGCCAGATCGCGTTCGCGACCGCGGGAATGGCGGGGTGCAGCGGGCCCTCCCCGGCCTCCTTGGCGCCATAGGGACCGACCGGGTCGATGGTCTCCACGATGGCAGCCTGAATGTCGGGCACGTCCAGCGAGGTGGGGATGCGGTAGTCGAGGAGGTTCGGGCCGACGTGCAGGCCCCGCTGCCGGTGGGTCGGGTGGTACTGCATCTCCTCCAGCAACGCCTCGCCCAGGCCCATGTAGACCGATCCCTCGATCTGCCCCTCGACCACCACCGGGTTGATGGCACGCCCGCAGTCGTGG
>JAFDJI010000352.1 GCA_019307545.1 Deltaproteobacteria bacterium
TGCTGTGCTAAACCTGCACTGCACCCGGGGACCCCCAGTGCACGCCCCCCTCGAACTGGTCCTGCTGCTGCACCTCAACCTGCCTTCGGGCTCGTCGCGCACCCAGTGCGAGCTCGCATGGGAGAACTGCTTCCAGCCGATCATTGGTGCCCTGCACCACACCCCGGATGCGCGAACGGGGCTGCTGCTGGCGGGGGAGCTGGTCCAAGAGCTGCAGGACTACCACCCCGAAGCCATCGAATGGATCCGCGGCCTGGTGGAGCGGGGGCAGGTGGAGGTCCTCGCCACCGCGCTGTACGAGCCCATCCTCGCGGCCATTCCAGAGCGCGACGCGGTGGGACAGATCAACGTGCACGCGGGCCTGATCCGCACCGTGTTCGGGGTCCGGCCCACCGGATGTTGGCTTCCCTACGGGATGTGGGAGCCGACGTTTCCGCGCATCCTTGCCGCTGCGGGTATGAAATGGGCGGTGATCCCCGATCGCCACCTGGAGACGGTGGGAGAGCCGGAAGGTCAGGTGAACGGCATCTACCGTACCGAGCGGGAGGGGCACGCGGTGGCCCTCCTCCCCTTGGATACCCGGGTCCAGGAGGTCGCAGCGGAGGTCCCGGTGAAGCAGGTCCTCGAGCACCTGCGAGACCGGGCGCGGCGCGGTGATCGGCTGGTGGGGCTCGGGCTGCACGGCTCCCGCTTCGGGCTTCATCCCGGGAGCTGTCCAAAGAAGGACCAGAGCTGGTTCGCCACGCTGCTCGCGGCCATCGGCAAGGCGCATCGCTCCGTGGAGCCTCTCTTGCCGTCCCACGCCGTCGCCCTCGGGGTGGACCGCGGCCGCATCTACCTCCCCACCCTCGCGTCCGCCGGGATCCCGGTGCCGTGGGAGCGCTTCCTGGTGCGCTACGAGGGCGCGAACCGGTTGCACAAGAAGATGCTGCGGGTGTCCCGGCTGATCGAGAAGCTCGACCGGTACCTCCGGGACGACGGCGCGCCGCTACGCCCCGATCCCACCCTGGTGGAGCAGGCCCGACGCTACCTTTACCGGGCGCAGAGCTCGCCGGCGTACTGGCACCAGACCCATGGTGGGCTCTACGATCCCGTGGTCCGCGAGCTGGCGTGGAAGGACGTCCTGCGCGGCGAGCACACGGCCCTGCTGGCCATGAGTGCCGCGGAGCGCCTCATCGTCGAGCTGGTGGACATGGACTGCGATGGGGCCAACGAGATCCTGCTCTTCACCGCGGACACCGCGATGGTGGTCAACCCAAGCCGGGGGGGCGCCATCTCCGAGCTCAGCATCTCCTCTCCGGCCCGCAACCTGGCGGACACCCTGTGCCGTGTGGCCGAGCCGTACCATGCCGAGCTGTCCCCCGAGGACCCGCTGCGTGAGCACCTCGTCGTCGACGGCGTCGCGCGCGACCTGTTCACCGAACGCTTCCTGGCCGCGGACGACACCCTCGACAACGCGCGCCACGGCACCTGCAAGGAGCTGGGCAGTGGGTTCCAGGACCGCCTGTGGGAGGTGGTGACCGCCGAGCGGCACGGCAGCGATGCAGTGCGGGCGGTGCTCAACCGCGATGGAGTGATCACCGACGAGAGGGGGAGGCATCGGGTCCGGATCCAGAAGCGCTACACCCTGCGGCAGCGCACCCTCAACTTCCGCCACGAGCTCACGAACCGGGGGCCCGACCCCCTCCAGGTGCGCCACGCGCTCGAGCTGAACCTGTTCCTGGGGCCCGATACCGACGCCCAGGTCGTGTCGGTCGAGCACGCGGCGATCCCGGTAGGTCAGGCCAGTGACTGGGGCATGGTGGAGATCGTTCGGGTGGAGGGGCGGGACTGCTCGGTGGAGCTTCACCTCCTCCAACCGGTTCGCCTGTGGCACTACCCGATACGGTCGGTATACCGCCACATGGGCGAGTGGCGGAGCGCGATCCAGGGGGTGTGCCTGATGCTGGTACAGGGCAGCAGTATGGACGCCGGAAAGAGCGCCCGCCTCGACCTCAAGCTCCGGGTGCAGTCATGAGCCGTGGCGCCTTCTGCCTGGTGCTTCACGGACACCTGCCCTGGGTGTTGCACCACGGGCGATGGCCCCACGGCGAGGACTGGATCTACGAGGCTGCGTCCGAGACCTGGCTCCCACTGCTGCGGGTCCTGGACCAGTGTGAGGTGGAGGGCATCCGGCCCGCGTGGAGCGTGGGCTTGACCCCGGTGCTCCTGGAGCAGTTGGCGGCGCGGGAGTTCGCCATCGGCTTTCGCCGCTACTTGCGGGACTGCCAGGGCCAGGCGGAGCGGGATCAGGGCGACTTCCACACCTGGGGCCACCCCCACATCTCCTGGCTCGCCGGCCGGTACCTGGAGCACTACGAGGACCAGCGCACCCGGTTCGACGCCATCGGTGGGGACCTGCTCGGGGCGTTTCGCGCCCACGCCGAGGCGGGGCGGATCGAGCTCCTCACCTCCAACGCCACCCATGCCTACCACCCCCTGCTGCTCCACGACCGGAGCGCCCGGGCCCAGATACGGGTGGGCATCGCCACCTCCGAGCGGCACCTCGGGTGGCGACCTCGCGGCGCGTGGCTCCCAGAATGCGCCTACCGTCCCCCCGGGCCGTGGCATCCGCCCGTAGTCCACGGAGACGTCCGCGACCGGGTGGGCGTGGCTACCCTGTTCGCCGACGAGGGGGTGCGCTGGTTCGTGGTGGAGGATGGGTTGGTCCAGAACGCCGTTCCCGCGGCGATGTTGGACGGCGATCGGGTGGTCCCGCTCGGTCCGGGTACGGCGCCGGACCCCACCCGGGCTTGGGGGGACGTGCTGGAGCCGGTGCGGGTGGTGGAGGGCGGGATCCTCACCGAGTTGACGGCGCTGGGACGGTGCAACGAAGTCGCCGAGCACGTATGGAACGCAGAGATGGGCTACCCCGGCGATGGCCGATATCTGGAGTTCCACAAGCGCCACGGGATCCGGGGGCTCCGCTACTGGCGGGTGACCAGCCGCAAGGCAGACCTCGGCCAGAAGCTGGAGTACCACCCCGAGCAGGCCCACGACGGGGTCTTCACCCACGCCGACCACTTCGCCAACCGAATACGGGAGCGCCTCTCCAACCACGGGCAGGCCACTGGTCGCTACGGGGTGCTGTGCGCGCCCTTCGACGCCGAGCTCTTCGGTCATTGGTGGGCCGAAGGGCCTGACTTCCTCCTGGAGGTGGCGCGGCGGCTCCATCACGATTCAGAGGTGGACGTGCGCACGGTGAGTGAGGCCCTGGACCGTGCCCCCGCGGACAAGGGGGTAGCGCTGCCGGAGGGGAGCTGGGGCGCAGGTGGCGATCACCGGGTGTGGTTGGGGGAGCACACCTGGTTCGTGTGGAACGCCGAGTATCGTGCGGAGGACCGGTTCATCGACCTGTGGCACCGCGCCGACTGGTAGAACGACGCTCGCATCCGGGAGTTGCTCACCGAGGCGGCGCGACAGCTGCTGCTGCTCCAGGCCTCCGACTGGCCCTTCGTCGTGAGCACCGGGGGCGCCCATGACTACGGCACCCGCCGCTTCCACGAGCACGCGGCGCGCTTCGACGACCTGTGCATCGGGGTGGAGGACCTGCTGGCGGATCGGGATCCGCCGCCGATGGTCGAGGCGACGCTACAGTATTGTCGGGTGGCGGATCCCGTGTTCCCCGACCTCGACCTGGGGTGGTGGAGTTGATCACTCGCGAAGTCAGACGTGACCCGACCACCGGCCTGTGGAGCGTGATCTCCACCGAGCGGGTGGCGCGTCCGGTACACCTGGAGCCGCGGCGCATCCCCCCGATTCCGCCCGAGGCCTGCCCGTTCTGCCCGGGCAACGAGCATGCCACGTCAAAGGCGATCGACGTGGTGGAGGACGAGGAAGGCTGGCTGGTGCGGGCCTTTCCCAACAAGTACACCGCGCTGACCACCACCCTGGCCCTGGACGGGCGCGCCCATGGTCCCTACGACCATCTCTCCGGGGTGGGCGCGCACGAGGTGATCGTCGAGGGCCGGGAGCACCATCTCCCACTCTGGGAGCAGCCGGTGGAACGGATGGTGCAGTCGCTCACCATGGCGCGCCGCCGCATGCAGGACCTCCACGGAGACTTCCGCCTGCTCTACCTCGCCTGGTTCCGCAACTACGGGGCGGAGTGCGGTGCGTCGCAGGTCCACCCCCATGCGCAGCTGCTGGGGCTGCCCTATGTCCCCCTCCTCCTGGAGGAGATGGTACGGCGCAGCGGATTGCACCTGCGTCACCGCGGCCGGGAGCTGTTCAAGGACGTGCTCGACTTCGATCGAGACGAGCAGAAGCGGGTGGTATGGGAGGACGCGAACGTGGTGGCGGTGTGCCCGTGGGCCCCAAGGGCACCCTTCGAGGTCTGGCTGGTCCCCACCGCGCCCGGGGCCCACTTCCGCGAAGCCTCCGATGCTGTCCTGGCCTCGATCGCCGTGGCCCTGCACCACGTGAATCGGGCCATCTACCGAGAGCTGGAGGACCCCCCCCACAACGTGGTCCTGTACACCGCGCCCCGGGAGGCTCCAGCCAACAGCGGCTTCCGCTGGCACCTGCGCGTCATGCCTCGGCTGGAACCGTACGGGGGCTTCGAGACCGGAACCCACGGTGCGGTGGTGAGCGTCCCCCCCGAGGAGGCGGCACAGGTGCTGCGGGAGGGATGAGCGCGGTGGGCTGATTGTGCGCTCCGCACGTCTCTCGGAGGCTTGCGCCTACGCGCCTGGAGCGGATTCGTGTACGATCGAACTCGGATCTGTCGCCCGGGAGAACGCCATGCATACCCCCCTCCGCCATCTGGCAGTGTCTTCCCTGGCCTTGTTCGCTCTTGGCTGCGGCAAGACCGAGGACACCGCGGGGCCGATCGACCTGTGTGGCGACCTGCCCCTCTTCGACGAC
>JAFDJI010000353.1 GCA_019307545.1 Deltaproteobacteria bacterium
CCACGAACACGTCCGCCTCGATCCGGCCGTTGCTGGTCTCGAGGCCGGCGCCGTCGAACCGGTGTACCGCCACCCCGGGGCGGAGATCCGCACCGGCGTCCTCGGCCAGGCTCTGCAGGCGCTCCACGAGGTAGCGCATGTCCACCGCGAGCGCCCCCCGCAGGGGTACCCGAGCGGGACCCCATCCGGCCACCAGGTAGACCCGCTCCCATCGGTCGCGTAGCTCCGGAGGCTCGGAGGGGGCGAGGCCCGCGTGATGGAAGGCCCACTCCGGCACCGCGTTCACCCACCGGGCACCGGCCGAACCCAGGGGACCGCGCTCGAGCCCGATCACCTGCAGACCGCGCCGCGCGCAAAGCGCGGCGACAGCGGCCCCGGCGGTTCCCAGCCCCACGATGGCGACAGTGCGCGGCATCCGGGCCCTGTAACGCGCTACGTTCTCTCCATGGACCATCCGATCGGGTCGCTGGGCGTCAACATCCGTCACGCCGGTGGCCATCCCCAATCCGGCCAGGGTACCAAGTCCACCTGGGTCCGGACGAGGTGGCACATGAGAATCATGCTGCGTACCCTGGGAATCTTGGTCGCCGGGATGTTGGTGGCCGGCCCCGCACTCGCCCAGGTGTACGTGGTCCCCCGTCGGCCCGGAAAGACCAACGTCCGCTACTACGACCAGGCCTGGCAGTACGCGGACCTGCTCGTCGATACGCAGGTGGAGGACGCTCCTGCCGGCGGGGTGCGCCTCTACTTCTACGAGGAGGAGCGCGAGGTCGCCCTGCTGGCCGCAGCCACCATCGAGGACTCCTACCGCTACCTGGCGAACGTCTTCGACTACACCCCGGAGCGGCGCTTCCCCTACATCCTGTACAGCACCTACACCGAATTCCTCCGCACCAACCTGTTCCCACTCCAGGAAGGGGTGCTCGGCGTCACCAGCCCGAGAGGCCTCGAAATCACCCTCCCCTACTTCGGCGATCACAAGCTGTTCGAGGAGGTGAGCACCCACGAGCTCGTCCACGAGTTCACCATCCAGAAGGTCCGCTCGGTCACCAAGGCCGCCAAGGCCAACCGCGACCCCATGAACGCGCTGCCGCTGTGGTTCATCGAAGGTCTCGCGGAGTTCTACGCAAAGCGGGGCCTCGACCCCAAGACCGAGATGCTCGTCCGGGACATGGTCGCCAACCCCGAGATCTACCAGTTCCACGGGGTTCCGGAGTTCTGGGACGACTTCCCGACGAGCGTGTTGTGGACCTACAAGGTCGGACAGATGCGGGTCGCCTACCTGGAGCAGACCTACGGCCAGGGCACACTTCAGCGCATCCTGGAGGCCACCCCGTGGATGGTGCAGGGTCGCACGGGTGGCGGCGGCATGGGCTACCACGGGTTCTCGGCCCTGGTGGAGCACGTGACCGGGGACGACCGGGAGGCCATCGCCCGCGGGTTCGATTCATGGGTCAAGCGCCGCGCCTTCCCGGAGTGGCTCGCCGGGCAGCAGGACTCGAGCGACCTGGCGGTGCTCGAGGATGTCGCTGGGATCCCCAACGCCCTGGTGGCATCCCCGGACGACCACCTGGTGATGTACCGCTCGATCGACCCCTATACCGGCCGCTCCCGCCTCTACATCACCGATCCCCGCGACCATCCCCGTTCCCAGAAGCGGGTGGCGGTCGACCACGTCCCGGGGGTGGAGTCCCTGCACCCCATCGACGACCGCAACTTCGACGTCCGGGCCGGCAGCCTGGTGTACGTCGCCGAGTCGCGCGGACACGACGTGCTGTTCATGGCCGCAGTGGAGCACAACGCCACCGAGCGCGACCCGCCGGACGACGAGGCCGATCTCGAATCCGAATCCGAGTACTGGGAGGACCCGGTCAGCGAGGTGCGCCGCTACTCCTCGAAGATCCGCCTCTCCGACCGCCGCCGCTTCCGCCTCTCCGCGTACGGGCTCATTGCCGCCTTCTCGCCGTCTCTGTCTCCGGACGGGAGCCGGGTCGCCTTCATCGGTTTGTCCCGGGAGGGCATCAAGGACCTGTACCTGCTCACCCCCGGCGAAAAGGGAAACGCCGAGGTCATGCGACTCAGCGACGACAACTGGGCGGAGCGCGACGTGTACTGGGGGACCGACGGGCTGGTGTTCACCTCGGATGCCACCGAGACCGGCAACTACAACATCTTCCGCGTCGACCCCGACGCGGGCGGCGCGCCGGAGCAGCTCACCACCGAGGCCCGGGACCACAGCGCACCACTGGTCACCGCAGACGGCCGCATCCTGTTCCTCGCCTGGGGGGCTGGCGGCCACGCCGACCTGTACGAGCTCACCGACGAGGGGGTGGTGCAGCGAACCGACATGACCACCGGGGTGTTCGAGCCCAGCCCAGGGCCCGAGGGCGATGTGTGGGTCCTCCTGTACGAGGAGGGGCAGCGCGTGCCCGCCCGGTTGGGGCGAGACGACCTCCTATCGGGAGAGCCCCTGGCTCAGCCCCCCCTAATCGGCCGGGTGGCCGCGCGTCCCACCGTTCCCCTCGACGAGGTGACGACCTACCGGGCCTCCAAGCCTGCAAACTGGCAACCCGGGGTGATCTTCGGGTACCTCGGGGCCGGTGCGGGGGTGGTGTTCGGTGAGGTGTACGCCACCGCGACCGACCGGCTGCGCGACCACTCCCTGGTGCTCACCGCGAGCATCTATGGCCATCCCAAGCTCACCGACGGGTACATCGCCTACATGAACCAGGCTGGCCGGATCAGTTGGGGTGGCGGCGTCTTCCACGAGTTGGAGTTCCGCCTCGACAAGACCTTCGGCAACGAGGTGGGCCTGTTCACCTCCGATGAGCGGTTCTTCGGCGCCTTGGTGGGCCTCCGCTATCCCATGAACCGGTTCTCCTACATCCAGGTGGACCAGGCGGCCGGGGGTGTGGAGTACTTCCTGTTCTCCAACACCGCGGACTACCTGGCGTCGGAGGGGAAGCTCAACGAATGGGAGGCCGCCAACGGCAAGATTCGTTTCCAGACCGCCACCAGCCTGCGCCTGGGCTACGACACCATCCAGTACCACGCGCTCACGGGCCCCCTGGCGGGAAGCTCTGCCATGGTGGAGCTCAAAGGCGAGACTCAGCCCATGGAGGGCGAGCTGTTCGGCAGCGTTCGCCTCGACGCCGAGCACTACCTGGCCCTGCCCCTCATCGAGGGTGCGAACCTCGGGTTGCGCGCCTCCGGGGGAAGCGCCACGGGTGGCCGCTACGCCCGAAGCTTCTTCCTATCCAGCTACGACACCCTGCGAGGCGCGCGTTTCGGCGACCCGGAACACCTCATCGGCAGGCACTACTACTTCGCCAACGCCGAACTGCAGGTGCCGCTCCACTTCATCCTCCGCAGTGCCATCGCCTCGAACATCGAGGCCGTGGCCGGGGTGGACTTCGGCGCCGCCGGGGACGAGCTGGACGATCTCTGGGGCCGCCGAATCCTCGACGTGGCGTTCGGCGGGAACGTCGTTTTCGGTCCCATCATGCTCCGCCTGCACTGGGCCCGGGCCATCAACACCGGCGCGCCGCTGCCGGATACCAACCGCCCCTGGGTCCCGAACATCTCGCTCACCTACGTGAGCTTCTGAAGGTCCGATGACCGCACCCGCCCAGCCCCACGTCTGCCCCTGGTGGATGGGCTACGTCCTCCTCAACCCGGCCGCGTTCCTGCACGAGGTGCACGGGCTGCTGCGACCGGGGGGACGGCTGCTGATCGTGGAGCCCCGCGGCCACGTCAAGCCCGCGGCCTTCGCGGCTACGCTGGAGCAGGCGCACGAGGTGGGCTTTTCCGTGGTCGAGACCGACGGACTCCGGGCCGTCCTCGAGTCCAACCATGGATCCGGGTAGACGACGGCCTCAACGGCGGGGTCGCCCCGCAGGTGAAGGCCGACCGCTGCCGATCATTCCCACGCGCAGCGCAACCCAAGCGACGGTCACGTGCACCGGGAGCGCGAGCGTCGACCAGGCGAGGTTCGCCTGCGCCTCCGGGTCCACCAGCCCCGCAAGGGTCTCGAGGGCCGCCACCGCGGCGGTCGCGACGGCCAGTCGGGGGAACCACGCTGACGTGGGCTGGAACAGCAGCAGCGCACCGAGAGCCAGACTCCACGGGCCAAACAGCAGCAGGTTCTCGTTCCACCTCCAGGTGGGATGGTCGGTGAACCACGCCGCAAGGAGCACCAGCCCAATGCCCCCCGCCAACAGACACCACGGGGCTGCAAAAAGTCGGAACAGCCACGGGCGGAGCCGCGCCGCGCCGAGCAGCAGCCCGCTCCAGACAAGGCCCATCACCGTAGGCGCGAGACCCGGTGTGGCCCCCCCTGGGGTTGTGGGGACAGCGCCAGAGGAGTCCGTCCACATCCTCGCGACCAGGGGAACCTCCTCACCACCTGGACCCTGCAGGCGCACCTCGGCGAGGCCCGCCTGAAGCTCAGCGGGCAGAAACATCGCCTCCCAGCGCGTCAGCGCAACCTCCGCGGGACGTCCGAGCACAACGTCGAGGGCTCCCCCCACCAGCGGCTGAGGCGCGGTCGCACTGCGCACGAGCGCTCGGTACGATGGCCTGTTCACCTGGCTGGTTGCCGCCCGCACCCTTCCTCCGACTACGGCATCGAGGTGGTCCCTGGGCCTGGTGGCGCAGTTGTCGAAGAAGTAGTGGTAGTCGTAGTCACGGTGCTGTGCCTCGGCCTCCACCCGCGCCCTCAGATCGCGTGCCTCCGCCTCGGTGAGGTCGAGTTGCTGCACCTCGACGCGCCTGCCACGCCGGGCATAGGCCTTGGCAGTCGATGCCCACGACCGCACCTCGGTGGTGAACGGCATGCGGCCCGCGACGAAGTACCAGGGGAGCAGGACGGGGGGGAATCTCGCCACGCCCCAGTTCCAG
>JAFDJI010000036.1 GCA_019307545.1 Deltaproteobacteria bacterium
GCGGTGGTCGCCTCCGACGTTTTCGAGCAGCTGGGTGAAGTCCAGGGCCGCGCCCATGCGTGTCCGGTCGTTGTAGTCGTAGTTGTC
The DNA here is from genome assembly GCA_019307545.1 of Deltaproteobacteria bacterium. Classification (GTDB taxonomy): domain Bacteria; phylum Myxococcota_A; class UBA796; order UBA796; genus JAFDJI01. Next base: position 88 of record JAFDJI010000036.1, read on the forward strand.
GCTGTTGCCGTAGTACTCCCCGGTCTCGATGTTGTGGAACTGCGGAACATCCTTGGTACCGCTGGAGGGAACCACGTTGATGTAGTTGTCCAGGTAGCTGGCCTTGAGCTCGAACTCCCCGGTGGCGTACGGGCGCCACTTGGCGGTGAGGATGTGGCCCATGGACAGGTCGCGCCGGTCCTGCTGGGCTTCCTGGGCGTACAGCAGTGGGTTGTTGAGGTTGTTACGCCGCATGCCGTCGACATTGATCTGGTACTGGAACGTGAGGTCGGGCGTGGGGAACCAGGTCAGCTTCCCGAACCCGGCGCCGCTATAGGTGAGCCGGGGGTCATCCGTTTCGGGGTCGGCGCCCTCTAGGAGGCCGCTGTTCCGGCCCAGGGAGAGGGCGGCGTAGTACCACAGCTTCTCCTTCACGATCGGGCCGCCTACGGTGAGCGGGATCTCGATGTTGTTGAAGGTACGCTTTCGGGTCGGTACCTCTTCGCCTTCCTCCAAGGAGAGGATGTCGTACTCGCTGTCGAACCACGCGTGCTGGCTGTAGTAGGCACCCACGGTGCCGTGGTGCTCGTCGCCACCGTCCTTGGTGACCACGTTCACCATCATCCCAGTCGCCTGGCCGAACTCCGCCGGTGCACCGTCGGTGTAGACCTGGATCGACTCGATGGTGTCGTACTGCAGGTCCATCGCGAAGGTCTTGGTGGCGGGGTCGCGCGTCGAGATGCCGTCGATGTAGGTGTTGTTTCCGTACTCCCCCTCGCCGCGGACGGAGGGGTTGCCGGCACCCGGTCCGCCGGCGTCGGTGTCCACGCGTCCGTACACACCCGGGAGGATGTTGACGGCCGCCTGGTAGCCGCGCCCGACGGGGAGGCTCTGGAGCAACTCGTTGTCCAACTCGGTCGAGATCGCCGAGCGGGTGGCGTCGATCACCGGCTGCTCGGCCTCCACGACCACCACCTCTTGGATGGTCGACTCCGTGAGGGTCACGGGAATGGAGACCGTCTCGTCCAAGCGGACGGTGACCAGCATCCGGACGGGCTGGTGGTCGGTCGCCTCCGCCATCACCTCATGGGCGCCGGGGGGGAGGCTGAAGATCCTGAAGGTGCCGTCATCGGCGGTGACCGCGGTGCGGACACCCGCGAGGGACGGGCCACTGACGGTGACCGTGGCGCCGGCGATTGCCTGCCCGGCCTCGTCAGCTACCTTTCCGCGCAGGTCGCCGGTTTCCCCCGCCTCAGCGACGGAAGCGTACATCGCCACGACGGGTACAGCTAGCCAAAGAGCCCATCTCATTCGGCACCTCCGTAGGTAATCATGAGGGGTGGTTCGCAATAGGTGGCCGAGTCAGCTTGGCAGGGCCATCCCGTCGCGGGGTGAAGCACCGTGTCACCGCTCTTGATCAGCACGTAGTAGGTCCCGTCGGGCACGCTTGGTGCCGTGAAGGACGCGTACGCGGTGAGGCAGTCCTCGGTGAGCGCAACATCTTGGTCTGCCGTGGTCCCGGTGGGATCGGTGACTGTTATCGAGTAGGTGTCGGCATCGATGTTGCAGCCGCGGAGCGAGATGGCGTCGCCGCTGGCAACCCCCTCGTCCGGCGACATGCTGTCGATGTAGGGGTCGCCCCAGCAGGCGAGGTAGTAGAAGCCCTGCGGGATCTCGTCCTCGTCGCCGTCCGAGGTCACGAAGACCGCGACATCGCCCGGCGCGTCGCCCGCCGGGGTGCTGGCGAAGAAGTAGAACTCGCTATCCGGGTCGCCCTGGATCTCTCCAGTAGGCCGGGTGATGTTCATCACCTCAGCGCCGCCAACCGTTGCACTCACTTCGTCGCCGAAGCCGTGCCCGGAGATCCTCACGTCGGTACAACCGTCTATCCACCCAGCACTTGGGCGGATCGAGACGGCTCGATAGCCGGCATTGTTACAACCGACCAGCATAATTATTACGAGGCTCCAGAGCCTCATCGTCCACCTCCATCCAGCGGGGAAAGCCGCTTTTCAAGGGGGCCAGGGGTTAAAGACCCCCCTTTGCCTCGGACATTATGAAGGCAGTCGGTCTTTCGTCCGATGAACCGACTCGTGGACACTCTGAGTTACAGGCCTCTAAAGCGACGAATGGGCGAATATGTGCGTAAACGCCCTGTTGGCTGTCAGCCGAGGGTCGCGGCGCGCGCGCTGACCATTCGTGACATTCCGCATCTGTGGCGCGGCTGCCCCAACCTGGTCACGGGTTGCGGGATTTTTGTCGCGGCTGGGCGACGACAGCCCCACCACATCGGGCACATCATCGCGCAGAACTTGGCATGAGCGTTGCACTATCGTAGATCCGATCCTTGCCCGAGGTCGCCATGCGCCTTCTTCCCATCGCCCTCCTCACCGCCGTCGCCCTGTTCGCGGCAGCGCACGGCAACGTGAACGCGTGGCCCGAGTGGGGGGTGACGGAGGGAGGTGATGAGGCGGAACTCGCCCTGAAGCGGGGCGATGGCGACGACACCCGGCTCACGCTGAAGCGGGGCGACGGGGACGATACCCGGCTCGCGCTGAAGCGGGGGGATGGCGACGACACCCGGCTCGCGCTGAAGCGGGGCGATGGCGACGACACCCGGTTCGCATTGAAGCGGGGCGACGGCGACGGCCGCGCCCTGGCCTGAAAAGGCACCCCCCCAACCCCACGGCACCCCGCCTCTCCCCATCCCCCGGAAGGCGGGGTGCTCAGTCTACGCGGCCCGCCTTACCTCCAGTCGCCCATCACTACGAAGGCGCCCCAGTACCACGGGTGGGACCACTCTTCGGTGCGGATCAGCTCCAGCTGGGCGTCCTGCAGCGCGTGCGCCACGTCCTGGCCCTGGCCCAGGCGCTCGTAGAAGTGCACCATCAAGGTACGGGTGCTGGCATCGTCGACCTGCCACAGGCTGGCGACCAGCGTCTCCACCCCTGCGCGGCGGAACTGCGCCGACAGCCCATTGATGGACACGATGACTTCGCCCTCTGCGGCTTCCTCCCGGGCCTCCACCGGGAGGCCGGATTCACAGGCGGAGAGCACCACCAGGCGGCAGTCCCCCAGATAGGGGGCCAGCCCGGGGATTTCCCGGTAGCCCAGCCTCCCCGTCTCCTCGGAGCCGGCGAGCACCAGGTGGGAGCGGTCTGGTCGGTCGGGGTCGATCCGGCCATGCGTGGCGAGGTGGATGACCCGCTTGCTTGCCGCCGCCTCCCGCATGGCGTCGGGGCTGCCGGCCTCGGCCAGGAGCACCGTCGCGCCGGGGAACCGCCTAGCGATGGCGCGGACCTCCTCCTCGGCGCCGGGCAGGGTCCCGTCGGGATTCCCGATCAGCAGGAGGCCGGGGCCGTCTACCTGGAACCGGCCTTCCAGGGTGGAGCGCCCGGCCAGGGAACCCACGTGGGTAATGCCGACCACCGGCAACATCTCGACCAGCCACGCCCCGTCGTGGCGGAGCAGCGAGAAGGGGAGCTGCCGGAAGGGGCCGCTCGCGGAGACCACCAGGATCTCGGCGCCCTCCAGGTCCGTGGCGATGGGGTCGATGAGCCAAGCACCGAGCTGCTCGCACACCTCGAGCGTCCAGGCAGGCCGGGTGGTCAGTCGGGCCCGTAGGCTGCGTGCCAGGCGGGAGATGGTCCCGGAGACCTCTTCGCCTCGGACATCGACGGTACGCGCGACCACCCGGTCGTGGCGGAACACCAGCAGGACCAGACGGTCCTCGAAGAGCACCGGTTGCAGGACGACCACCCCCGGCTCGAGCCCCGCCTGCATGGCCTCCAGATCCTCGGGGTCCACCCGGACCAGGCGGTCGAAATCGGGGTGAGCCGCGCGGAGCTCGTCCACCGTGGTGGCGAACGCCACCCGGAGTGCGGCGAGACGCTCGCGCAGCGCGGCAGCTTGCTCGGAGTCCGGGTGGGCCACCAACGCCGCCGAGAGCTGGTCGGTGACGAAGGACTCTTCGGCTGCCATCTCGCGGTACCGGGCCAGCTCCTCGGCGTCCTCGGTGATGGGGAGGTCCGGTAGCTGTGCGATCTGCAGGCGCTCCGCGTACACGAAGGCGCCGAGGCTGTCGCCTTCGGCGAGGAGCGCATCGATGAGCGCCTCGTACACCTCCTGGTGGCCGAACACGAAGCCGCGGGCGGCATCCTCCTCGAGGGACCGCCGGGTGCGCTCGAGCTGCTCGACGGCCTCGCGGAGGTGGCCGACGCCGGTGCGGGTGTCCCCCTTGTCCAGCGCGATCCTGCCGGACAGGTACAGCGCGCGCCACCGCAGCTCGGACAACGCGAGATCCTCGGCGATCCGCGATGCCTGGCCCACGTACCGCCTGGCGCGCTTTGGGTCGGAGGTGCGGAGCAGGGCCGCCAGGTCGAGGGATGCCATGGCCTCGACGCGCCGATCACCGGCCTCCTGGGCGCGCTCCAGCACCCGGGCGAAGGCCGCTGGATCATCGCCGCGTAGGGACGCGAGGTTCAGGGCCACCGCCACCGCCTCGTCGGCGCGACCGGCCGTGACGAATGCCTCCTCTGCAGCGGTGTAGCGGGCCTCTGCCCCCGGGATGTCGCCGGCGCGCTGCGCCAGGGTGCCGAGGTTCAGGAGCAGGGTGGCCTGGCGGGGGACGTCGCGGCGGGCGCGCGCGGTGGCCAGGGCGGAGCGGTACAGCTCGAATGCGGCTTCGTCACGGCCCAGCGCCTGCAGGACCCGGGCGAGGTTGGCGGTAGCGTCGGCTTCTCCGGCGGTGTTTCCGGTGGCCCGGTACAGGGCGAGGGCGGCCTCCAAATGCTCCTGTGCCGCGCGGAGGCGCCCATCGCGGAGGTCGGTAACCCCGAGGTTGGTGAGCGCGTCCGCCCGTCCGTCCCGGTCGCCACTGAGCTCGAACAGCGTCGCTGCCCCGGTGAAGGCCTTGCGGGCGTCCTCGTGGTGGCCCAGGGCGAGCCGGGCCAGCCCGAGGTCGACGGCGGCGTTGGCGGCGCCGACCGGATCCTGGAGCTCGCGCTGTGCCTCGAAAGCCTGCAGCAGCAGCCGCTCCGCGCGCCGGGGCTCGCCGCTGGCCAGGGCGAGCTGACCGCGAGCGGTGAGCAGCCGGGCGGCGGCGGCCGGATTGTCGGCGGCGCTCGCTTCGGCCGCGTCCAGCGCCGTGACGGCGGTACGAACCCGGCCCAACTCGCGGTGGGCGGCGGCCAGCCGGAGGGACGCCTCGACGATGGCATCATCGTCCTCCGCCTCCCGAGCACGCTCCAGCGCGTGGGACCAACTCACCAGCGCCGATGCCAGGTCGCCAGCCGTCCAGGCCGCGTCTCCCTCCCGCATTGCCTCATCCACTGCGGGAGCGGCGCCCAGGAGGCCAAGCACCAGGAGCAGCGCGAGGAGTGCGGTGACTGGTCGCCGCATGGGGTCTCCTAGATCTCGAGGGCCGCGAGCTGCTCCTTGGCATCATCCAGTCGCGGGTCGGCAGCCACCGCCTGCTCGAAGGCTTCGCGGGCGCGCGGGAGATCCTTGGTGTCGAGGTAGATCAGGCCTTCGGAGAAGGCGATGGCGGCCTCGAGGGCCTTGGGGTCCGGGGCGGCGATCACGATCTCCGCCCCGGGGGTCTCGGACGTTGGCGCTGCGGAGGCCCCCTGATCCTCGGTGCCCCGTCGCGTGGGGTTGCGGCGGGCGCCGTCGGTGCTCACCAGGGTCCGCAGCGCGTCGCGGTAGCTGGTGGCCAGCTCCCTCTCCAACTCGAGGAAAGCCGTGGCTTGATCGTTCACGGAGAAGGCGTGCAGGATCTCCCCGGTCTCCACCCGAACCATGCGTGACTGGACGTAGAGGGTGCCGCCCAGCTCGAAGTAGGTCCCCATCGCCATCCACTCGGCGCCGAGGAGCTTCCCCACCCGGGCCGCAGTGTCCGGGTCGACCATCCCGGAGTGGCCCAACTCCAGCTCGTCCAGGATGGCCTGCAGCGCGGTGCGCTCCACCACGGTCACCCCCTCGATCCCCACCAGGTCGTTGATGAGCATCTGGGCCATCCCCACCTTGAGGGCGTCATAGGTGGGTCCGCCGCTGTTCTGGAAGTACAGCACCGCGAGGGTGTTGGGGCCCGCGAGGGCCAGGCCCGGCACGAACAGGAGCAGGGCCAGGATCAGGTTGCGGAGCACGCGGTCCTCCGGGGCGCCCGGTGGGCTTGCCGGCGTTCAGTCTAACCAACGCCGGACCGGGGGTCGGTCATCCAACACCAGCGCTGGTCAGAACCGCCAGGCCACCCCGAGGCCCATCGCCCTCCTTTCGTCGAAGCTGCCGCCGCGAGCGCGGATGACCTGGCCGTAGACGCGAAGCTCGTCGATGACCCGGAAGCCCACGGTGAGATCGTTCTCCGAGTGAAGCTGGGCGAGGTCACTGCCCCCGATGCCGCCGAGCCAGCGGTACTGGCCGTACAGGCGCCCGATCTCCGCGCCCAGGGCGACCTCGGTGCCGGTGATGAAGCCACCGTCCCGTTCCAACCCGTTGCCGGTGCCGCCGAGGAACAGCCCGAGCTTGAGGTCCCACTTGCCGCCACCGAGCACGTCGAACCCGAGCCCCACCCGCCCCATCCAACAGTGGCGGGGGTCTACCCGAGCCTCCACCCCGAGGTAGGCATCCTTCTCTCCCACCAGGCGCGCGGATGCCGCGAGCTGTCGGGCACCGTCGGCGCGAAGGGCGGCGGCCTGCACGTGGATCTCGGTGCCGTCCTCGTTCGCCAGTGCGGGTCCCGCCAACAGGGCGGTGATGAGCAGCAACATTGGATCCTCCGCATCCGATCGGGTCGAAGGATTGGACACCAGAGCGGGCCGAAAGCGATCCCCCACTCAGGTGCGGAGAGACTCCTCGACCGCCCAGCCGCGGAGCGTCACGTAGAACAAGGTCGCCAGGATGCCCAGGAGCGGGGGGCCGATCTCCAGGGAGACGCCGTCGGTCCAGTGGAAGATCACCACCCCGATCAGGAGCAGTAGCGTGGCGGCTAGAAGCCACAGGGCGACCACCACGTCGTCGCGCAGGCGGTGGTGCGAGCGCCACACGCTTGTTGTGAGGGATAGGGCGAGCAACGAGATCTACACGCCGCCCACCGGGCGGATGTGACGGCCGGAGAGCAGGGTGTCGATGATGTGGGCGTGGATACGGGGCCCGGGCATGTCGGGCGTGACCGGGATCGGGAGCGAATAGGGGGTGAGGAACCGGTCCCGGGCGGAGGCATCGACCCGCCCCACCACCACCACCCGGTCCTCCAGGATGGCCTTCAGATCCTCTGGGACGGTCACCGCTGCTTCCGCGCCGAGACGCTGCATGAGAGAGACCTGCGCCATGACCCGCAGCACCCGAGAGGCCGGGATGGTTGGGATCCCGTCGGCGTGCTCCGGGCCCCGGAAGTTGATGGCGAGTGGCTGTTCCAGCGGGTGGGGTAGGGGGTGGAGGCCCAGGTCGTCCGCGCCGATGCCACAGGCCAGGGGGGGTGCGGAGCAGCCCTCTTGGAGCACCTGTTGGAGGGCAGCCGGGCCGGCCTCCGGCTCGGCGCGGTGAAGCCAGGCGGCGGCGAGCGATAGCGCCGGCACCACCTGGTCGATGTCCTGCCGGCCACCCACCAGGTTCGCGGGCCACGGGCCGCTCAGGTGGGAGCGGTTCACGACCCGCACCAGGGGGACGCTGCGGACCAGCAACTCCTGGGAGAACAGGGTGTGCTGCTCCTCCTGGAAGTTCGCGAATCCAGCGTGGAGGTCTTCCACCAGGGTAGGGGAGAGCCCCGCCACGAACTCTTGCCCGCTGGCGGGATCGGTGACCTCCAGGCGCTCGGCGGCGAGGACCGCACCATGCGACCGCGCCGCCGCCGCCAGCAGGTCATCTCCCTCAGCCGGGGTGTCCAGGAGGAAGTCGAGCACGATGACGCTGGCCCCAGCGGCATCGAGGAAGCGCACCAATTCCGCGGTCAGGGCGCGCGGTGTCACCTCGGGCTCGCGGTTCTCGGGGTTCCACAGGTACAGGGACTCGCGCCCGATCGTGAGCAGGGTCACCTCGCCGGACACCTCTGCCATGGGCCGAAGCTTGATGTAGAAGTCCTGGAACCGGCCCTGGAGCACCACGAAGGCCAGGACGGCCACCGCGGCGGCCGTCACCAGGACCACCATCACCTCGTAGCCCATGGCCCGGACGAGGTGGCTCCAGGGCTCGTCGGCCTTCGCGCGAGGCTTCCGTGCCCACCAGGGGCACGGCCGTTCGGACGGCTCCGAGGAGGTGGGTGGTGCGGGCTCCGGCGTGACGTCGGATGCTTGGGGAGGCGTGGGCACGGCGGGTTCCCCCACGGTACTGGGCGTCGGGGGAACCTCCGCCTCTTCCGTGACCTCCAGCGGTCGGTCTGCCTCCTTGTCGTCTCCCGGGCCGCTCACGGAGCCAGACCCGCCCTGGCCTCGAAGGTAGCGCGAAGCTCGGCCAGGGAGGCGTCATCCGGGTGCGCCTCCACGGCGAGGTCGATGGCGTACAGCGCCTCTGTGGGCAGGCCGGCCTGGAGGAACACCGACGCCACCACCGAGGTGTGCGCTGCAATGTCGGCGCCTCCGGCCACCATCTCCTTTGCGGCCTCGCGGGCGGCTCCGACGGCCTGCTCGGCTCGTACCCGCTCCTCGGGCTCCACCACCGTGAAGGCTTAGTCGCGCCCGTCCAGAACCACCGCGTAGGCGCCAGGGCCCAGGGCGGGTCCTGCGTACTGCACTGCGTCGGTGCCGGTCCCGCTCCACACCGTCCGCCCCTCCAGGAGGTCGTGGATCTGGACCTCTTGGGCGCTGCATCCGTCGCAGCGCCAGGCGATGCTGACCGGAGCGATCACCGTGCTTCCCGGCACCGGCCGGACCAGGCGGATGTCTCCCACCCCGCGGCTGGCGCCGGTGGCGGCGGTGGACACCCGGCGGGCCAGGAGTTCGTCCAGCACGTCCACGCCGGCCCGTGTGGTCTGCTGCGGCGGCTTGAGCGACGTGTGGTTCACCGAGGTGGGCCCAGCCACCTGGGTTGCGCTCCCCTCGAACAACACCACCACGAGGGCACCTTCGCCCAGGGTGAGGGATTGGCCCTCCTCGAGCAGGAAGGGCGGTGGCGGGGCCTCGTGCGCCTCGTCCGCGGTCACCAGCTGCACCGGACCGCGGGCGGTGGTCACCATCGCGGGTGAGGCGGCGGCAGCCTCCACGGAGGCGAGCAGGGCGATGGCCAGTGCAATCCGGAACATGGTCGAAAACGAGGATACGACAGGAGCCTGCGAGAAGGGCACGCGACCTCCGATTCCGATTGGACGACGCCTCACGTCGAAGGTCGGTATCCTCCGGGTGGGGTCGGCGGGTCAGAAAAGCGCTGCCAGGGCCTCGCGGATGGTGCGGACCACCGTGATCTCCACCCCGGGAGGAGCGTCCGCCGCGCAACCGGATGGCGCGACGATGCGCCGGAAGCCGTGTCGTTCGGCCTCCTTGAGGCGGGGGATCGGGTAGGAGACGGACCGGACCTCGCCGACGAGGCCGACTTCTCCGATGAGGAGGGTGTCCTGGCGGACCGGGGTGTCGGTGAGGGAGCTCGCGATAGCGGCCGCGGTGGCGAGGTCGGCGGCGGGCTCCGTGACGTGCAGTCCCCCAGCGGCGTTCACGAACAGGTCGCGATCGTGGAGCGCGAGCCCCGCCTTTTCCAGGACGGCGGCGAGCATGAGCACCCGGGGCCGGCTCACCCCCACGCAGGTGCGCGCGGGGGTCTGGGGCAGGGGTCGGCCCACCAGGGCCTGGACCTCCGCCAGCAAGGGCCGCGACCCCTCCATGGTTGCGGTAACGGCCGTGCCGGGGGCGTCTTGCACGCGCTCCTGCAGCAGGCGCGCGGAGGCGTCGGGGACCTCGCGCAGGCCGTGCTCCACCATCTCGAACACCCCAAGCTCTCCAGCGGGGCCGAAGCGGTTCTTCACGGAGCGCAGGATGCGCAGGGCGCTGCGGCCGTCCCCCTCGAAGTACAGCACCGTGTCGACCAGGTGTTCGAGCACCTTCGGGCCAGCGAGATCGCCGGACTTGGTGACGTGGCCCACGAGGAACACCGCGGTGGAGGTCTGCTTGGCGAGCAGCATGGCCCGGTGGGCGACCGCGCGCACCTGGGAGACCGATCCGGGGATGCCCGCTGCGTCCGGCACCTGCATGGCCTGGACCGAGTCCACCACCATCACCTGGGGGCGGAGGTCGCGGGCGATAGCCTCGGCGTGGGAGAAATCGGTGTGGGCCAGCAGCAGCAGGGTGGGGGAACCGGACACACCCAGGCGCTGGGCGCGGAGCTGCACCTGCCGGGTGGATTCCTCGCCGGTGGCGTAGAGCACCGTGAGCCCCTTGCGGGCAAACCGGTCGAGGGCCAGCAGCAGGAGGGTGGACTTGCCGACGCCGGGGTCTCCCCCGACGAGGACCAGACTTCCCGCCACCAGGCCTCCGCCCAGGACGGTGTCCAATTCGCCGATGCCCGTGCGCACCCGGACCTCGCCCCCGGGGACCGCCGCGATGTCGTCGATGGAGATGGGTCGGGGAAGCTCCGCGGCCGGGCCGGTTGACCCGCGATACACCGGCTCCTCCTCGAAGCTGTTCCAGGCGTCGCACTCCGGGCACCGGCCCAGCCACTTCGCTGCCGTGTAGCCGCACTGTTGGCAGACATGCCGTGTTCGGCTCTTGGCCACGGGCCCTCCCGACGGGTCTACGGGTAGCTGCCGGGCGGCGGAGGGTCCACCCGAATCCAGACTGGCAGGGCCGGAATTCCCCTCATCCTGTTAGAGCTGCGACATGACACACGTCCTTCGCTGGGGGCGCTCCGCCTACGAGACCAACGCGGTCCTGGACCTGGAGCGATCGGGGACCGAGTCCATGGGGTTCCGGTGGCACTTCGCCCCTGGGGGATCGCCCCCGCCGGAGCTGGAGCGGGCCGAGGTGCTGGTGATCCCGAGCGCGGTTCGGGTGGACGCCGAGGTGTTGGCGCTGTTCGGGGGCCGGTTGGTGATCGCCACCACCTCCGGGTACGACCACATCGACCTCGACGCTTGCGCAGATCGCGGTGTCTCGGTGGTGCGCCTGCCCGAAGCGCGCCGGGACGCGGTGGTGGAGCACGCGCTGTCGGAGATGATCGCGCTCCTGCGCCGGCTCCCCATCCTGAATCTTCGCGCGCGCGAGGGGACCTGGGCGCGGGGACAGCTCCCCGGCCTCGCCCCGATCGCCCTGGCTGGCGCGCCGGTGGCGGTCATCGGTCTGGGCGTCATCGGCCGGCGGGTGGCGGAGGTGTTGTGCGCGTTGGGCGCCCAGGTGCTTGGAGTGGACCCCGCGGGGGTACCACTGGAGGTGGAGCCAACGGAGTTGGAGGACGCCCTTTCGCGGGCTCGCGCGGTGACCCTGCACTGCTCCCTCACCCCGAGCAGCCGCGGACTCCTCTCCAAGGCCCGCCTCGCCCTGCTGTCGCCGGAAGCGGTGGTGGTGAACACCGCCCGGGGTGAGGTGCTGGAGGTGGAAGCGGCGGTGGAGCAGGTGCGCACCGGACAGCTGCGCGGCGTGGCCGTCGATGTGTTTCCCGTGGAGCCCTACCCGCGCCTTGCCGCGGGGGTTGCGATTCCGAACGTGCGGTTCACGCCCCACTCTGCCGGGTACACCGAGGGGATGGGCGAGCGGGTCGCGGCGGGCGTGATGCGGGCGCTTCGCGCTTTCGAGCAGGGGGAGGAGCTGCCCCACCGTGTGGTTTGATCCTGCTCATGACTACCGCTCTTGACGATCTGGGATGGACCGAAGCCCTGGACGCCTCGTTTCGCGAGCGTGCCGTCCATGGCGCGTTTCCGGCCCGGGTGAGCGCCATGCACCAGGGGGCGTGCGACGCTCTGGCCGCTGAGGGCGCCTTCCGCCTGCCCATTCCCCCCTCGCGACAGGGGCTCGCCGTGGGGGACTGGGTCGTCCTGGGCCCCGGAGACCTGCCCCGTCTACTGGCACGGCTCCCCCGTGGCAGTGCCCTGACGCGCCAGGCCGCGGGCCGGGCGACCGCGCCGCAGGTGCTCGCCGCCAACGTGGATCTGGCGCTGTTGGTCACCGCGATCGGGGAAGACTTCAGCCCACGGCGACTGGAGCGCTACCTCGCCGTGGCTCATGCCGGAGGGGTGCGGCCCGCGATCGTGCTGAACAAGCTGGATCGTGACCCTTCCGGGATCGGCCGCTGGCTCCGCCAGGCCGAGGATGTGGCCCCTGACACCCCGGTCGTGGCGGCCACGACCCTTTGGGCGGGGGGCCTGGACGACCTGGAGCCGCTCCTCGCGCGGGGGCGCACGGTGGTGCTCCTGGGGTCCTCGGGGGTGGGGAAGTCCTCCATCGTCAACATGTTGCTCGGGGAGGAGGCCGTCGCCGTGGCCCCGATCCGGGAACGGGACGACACCGGGCGTCACACCACCAGCCACCGCCAACTCCACCAACTGGGCGATCGGGGCCTCCTCATCGACACCCCGGGCCTGCGGGAGTTGGGGCTCTGGGACACCGCCGGCCTGGATGCGGCGTTCTCGGACCTGGTCGCCCTGGCCGAGGGCTGTCGCTTCCGCGACTGCACCCATGGCGACGAACCCGAGTGCGCGGTGGTGGAAGCGGTGCAGGCGGGTCGGCTGGACGCCGATCGCCTGGAGAGCTGGCGTCAACTCCGGCGCGAGGCCGCTGCCCGGGAGATGTTGCGCGACCCGAGCGCCCAGAAGGCCGCGGGCAGGCGGATGGCCAAGATGATCAAGGAAGTGGCCGAAGAGCGCCGGCGCCGCGGCCGCTGACCGGGGCGTCAGCCTCTCCGATCCAGGATGATCCGAACGGCTTCGGCGAAGCCGTGTCCGCCGCTCTTGTCGGTCACCCAGGCCGGTTTCGACGACATCCGCGGGAGGAACCGCCGCACATTGGCGACCCCGATGGCGGTCCGGAAGGAGCGGAACATCGGCTCGTCGTTCGCGGAGTCGCCGAAGAACGCGTACCGATCGATCACCTCGTCCAGGTCCTCCTCGAACCGCTCCCGCAGGAAGTGGCGGCACCCGGACAGCTTGTCGAAGGTCCCGTACCAGCCGTTCACGTGGATCGACGACACCTTCGCGGTGGCGCCGGCCTCCTCGAACAGGCACACGATCCGGTCGATGGCCTCCTCGTCCAGGGGCGGTACGTCCTCACAAAAGTCGATCGCCAGGTCGAGGTCGCGGTAGGGTTGATCGGAGGCGAGCGCGGTCCCCGGTACTTTCTCCAGGATGGCCAGACCCAGCTCCGCGAGCCGCTCCCGATTGCGGTGTCGCTCCACGGGGGACTGCAGGAAGCGACGAACCATCTCTCCATCCTGGAGGTAGAACCACAGCCCCCCGTTTTCCCC
>JAFDJI010001006.1 GCA_019307545.1 Deltaproteobacteria bacterium
CGGGAAGGCCAAAACGGACGTGCGCCACCTGATGGCCGAAGCGACAGAGGAGGGCGCCCGCGCGGAAAGCGAGGCCGATGATTGGATCGCCGGAGCTGAGGTTGTCCTCGATGCCGCGATATTCGCCGGTGAGGTTGCGATGAGTGTCATTGCCGGCCCCCTCGCCGGCGACGTGTTTGGCGCCATATTGGAGGCCACCAAGACCCTAAGCCTCGAGCCCAGCAAGTTCCTCGAGAACCTGATCGCCGACGTGGTCTCCCGCTTCGCCAGTGCGATTCTGAAGGGCGGGCTGAAGGCTGCCAGGACTATGGGCGTCGAGAAGGTTCTCCGAGACAAGTTCGGCGATGCGCTGACGAAAGACATGGTCGAAAAGGCCACCAAGCTTACAGTGGGTGAAGCGTTGATAGAGGAGACCGCCGCCGCAACCATCAGTGACATCGCCAAGGAAACCGTCCACGGGCTAGCGGACGACCTCTCCTTGAAAGAAGCCGTGACCAAAGCGGTTGCCTCTGCGACGAAGCCTAAGAACTTGGCGATGAATGGCCTAAAAAGTATGATATCCGTGAGTGTCGATAGCGCGAAATAGTCCCCGACGGAATAGGCTTTGCACGTTCGGGAGCGTGCAGACTGCTCGAACCCTATCGAGGAGCCAGCCGCGCAGTGGGATTTGGCGGCGGACTATGGGAATCGAACCCAGCGATGTTCCCGCCAAACCACCGGGGTGTAGCCACCTGCGCTCCCACCCACCCACCAGGAGTGGCCGGCCGCGCGCAGAGGGGCCGCGTAGCGCGGGAGGGCCCCCCGCCGCGCCCGGAGCGGCAGCCGGACCGGAGGTCCGGGCGGCGAAGCCGCCGATGGTGCGTAGCGGCATCGCTGCCGTGAGGACGGACGGGGGATAGCCCGCGCGTCCACAGGCCCCTTTGCGCGCGGGTCGCCGCGATTGTGGGATAGTGCCTGCGGCCCTACCTGATGGGCCAGCCGGGGAGGAGGTGTCATGAGCCGCGTACTGGTGCTGGACTTCGACGGGACCATGACGGATGCCGAGGCGGAGGGGGCGCCGTTCACGGCGGGCTACTTCGAGGACGTGGCCTTCCTGGTGGGGCGACCGGTCGACGAGGTCAGGGAGCTCGCCGCGCGCTTCGAGGCAGAGATCACCGCCAACAGCCAGGCCTACGGGTGGACCAGCGGCGACAAGGTCGTCGCGCCCGCCGCGGTGGACCCCTACCTGCGCATCCAACCCGTCGCCGGGCGGGTCTTCGACGAGTACGGGTGCTTCTCCGACCCCCTCGACCGCGAGCGTCTGCTGGACGGCGTCCTGTACAAGTACAACTACGGCAAGACCGCGGTGGCGTTCCGCCCCGGAGCCCGCGAGGCCCTTCTCGCGCTCACCGGGACTGCCACCTGGGTGGTCACCAACTCCCATACCGAGCCGGTGCAGGAGAAGATCCGCCGGCTCGGCGAGACGAGCGATGGCACCTCCGCCCTCGAATGGCTGGTGGAGCGGGTCCGCGGGCGCGCCCAGAAGTACCGGTTGGACGATGACTTTGACGAGGTGCCGGAGTCGATGTCCCTCTGGCCGAGCTGCTGGAGACGGTGGGGGCCGATTGGTCCGACCTGGTGGTGGTCGGGGACATCTTCGAGCTGGACCTGGTGCTGCCGCTCGCACGTGGGGCGCGAGTGGGGCTGATCCCGAACCCGTTCACCCCCGCCTACGAGTTGGCTTTCCTCGAGGGCCACGAGCGCGGGGCGCTTCTGAAGTCGGTCACCGAGATCCCGGTGTTCGCCGCGCTGGAGTGATCGCGCCTTCGACGGCCTACCGAATGGAGGCCGGTTCGATCATCACGTACTTGTCGGTCCGTCGGCGGGGCAGGGGAAGGACAACCGCACCACGGTGCCTTCGTCCACCCTGCTCTCGATCTCCACGCTCCCGTCGTGCTCCTCCATCACCTGCTTGGTGATGGCGAGCCCGAGCCCCGAGCCCTCGCCGACCGGCTTCGTGGTGAAGAACGGATCGAGGACCCGCGACAGGTCGTCTTGCGGAATCCCCTCGCCCGCGTCCTCCACCTCCAGCACGACCGTCGGCTTCGGCCCCGCCTGGAATCGGGCGCGCACAATGACCACATCACTGGGGCGCGAGGCATCGATCGCGTTCCCGATCACGTTGGCGAGCGCCTCCTCCACCCGCTCCGGGTCGAGCACGACCTGGGGCACCTCGCTCTTCTCGAACGCGAGGACCACGCCCCTCTGCTCTGCATGCCCCGCGGCGAGGCGTTGGATGTCACGGAGGAGGACCGCGACATCGGTGGACCGGGGCGCGACCTTCACTTCACGGGTGAGGCTGAGCAGGCGGCGGGTCACCCGCTCGATGCGCTGCAGCGCCTCGCGCATGAGGGGGAGGATGTCGGTGGCGAGCTTGTCATCGGGCGACATCCGCGACTGGAAGATCTCGACGCAGTTCAGCAGCCCGTGCAGCGGATTGCGGATCGCGTGGGCGACACCCGCCGCAAGCTCCCCCACGCGGGCCATGCGTCCCCGGGAGAGCGCGATCTGCTCGTGGGTCCTGCGAAGCGCCTCCGCTTGCTGGCGCTGGATGATCCCTGCCAGGACGTTCGCGATGGCGGAGAGGAATTCTCTCTCACCGGTCGTGGGCTGGTGACCCTCTCGCACGTAGATGTTCAGGAGCCCCAGCACCGCGTCCTTCTGCATGATCGGAACGCAGTGGTGACCGTGTGGAGCCAACTCGCCGTGGTCGATGAGGTGCCGGTGGTCGACGCCGCTGGCGAACACCGTCTTCCTGATCGCGGCCGCATGGCCGCAGAGGCACGTGCCGGAGGGGACGCGGGCACAAGTCTCCTTCACGTGCGGATCGAGACCCACCGTGGCCTTCATCACCAATTCGTCCGATGCCGGGTCGAACACGAAGATGGCGCCCTTCGGCAAGA
>JAFDJI010000354.1 GCA_019307545.1 Deltaproteobacteria bacterium
GCGACCAGGACCAGGATCAGGACCAGGATCGGCAGTCCCATGTCATCAACAGCGGATGAGCGGAACCCGAGGTCGTACAGGGCGCCGGACACCTTGAGGGGTTCGCCCCGGGCGACCCCGAACTTCGGCACCCAGATCTTTTCCCCGGTCTTGATGCTGGCCTCGAACGCATAGCGGGTGATCATGGTCCACGAGATGGCCTTGGCGAGGAGGCTCATGTCGCCTACCTTCACGATCAGGCCGCCGAAGGTGATCTGCGGGATGAGCACCAGGGGCAGGGTACCTACCGCGGCCTCGCTGCTGGAGAACAGCGAGGACATGAACAGCCCCATGGACATGCCCGCCAGCCCGGTGAGGACGGTCACGCCGTTCAGCGCCAGGAGGCTGAAGGCATACTCTCCGCCCATGCCGAGGAGCACGTAGTTCATGGTGGCCAGGATGACGCATTGCAGGGTCACCAGGGCGCCCAGCACCGTGACCTTCGAGGCCATGTAGGGCAGCACACCCAGGCCCACGCGCCGCTCGCGGCGCCAGATAGTGCGTTCCGCGATCAGCTCCCGAATCGCCGCGGATGAGCCGAACCACAGCGCACAGAGGGCCAACATGAAGATCGCCGCCGTGTCTGGCTCCTTGAACACCACGGCCATGGCGATGCCAAGGATCGGCGCCTGGGAGAGGAGGACCGCGGTGCCGGTGTAGTCCCTCGCCTTCACCTTGGCGTAGCGGGCGGTGAGGTACAGGTATTGGAGGGAGCCGGGTTGTCCGCTGACGCCCTGCCGGTAGAACCGGGTGAACTCCACATCGTCGATGCCCAGCAGGCGCTCGCGGGTGCGGACGAACTTCCGGTATGCGGCCCCTCGCCTGAATCGCTCACCCCATTCGGCCGGCGGAACGGTGGGGAGGCGGGCGAAGATCCGGTCCGGCTCCTCCACCTGGAAGTAGGCGCGCGCCTCGTCCGGAGGGCCGAACCACGCCATCCGGCCGCCCTGGGCGAGCACCATGAGGTGGTCCACCATCGACAGGATGGCGTGTGAGACGTCGTGGGTGACGAGGAAGACGATTCGTCCATCATCGGCGAGCTGCCGGATGAGGGAGACGATGTCCTGGGCTGTCTGGGGGTCGAGGCCGCTGGTGGGCTCGTCCAGGAACAGGATCCGGGTGCTGTGGGTGAGCAGCTCCTGGCCCAGGCTCACCCGCTTGCGCTGTCCCCCCGAGATCCCACGACGTTCCGTGTTGCCGATCCGGGAGTTGCGGATGTGCCCGATGTCCAGCTCCGACACCACCCGATCCACCTGCTTGCGGACCGCCGCGGTGGTGACGTCCCGTGGAAACCGCAACCGACCGGCGTAGAACAGCGCCTCGTCGACCGTCAGCTCGGAGTGGACCACGTCCTCCTGGGGCACGATGCCCACCAGGGACCGGTCGTGTGCCAACAGGGTGTGGAAGTCCTGTCCGTCGAGCAGCACGTCGCCGGAGTCCGCGGGGGCGATGCCGGCGATGGCGTTCAGCAGCGTGGTCTTGCCCGCGCCCGACGCCCCCACCAACGCGACGACCTCTCCGGAGAACACGGTGAAGCTCACGTCGTCCAGCAGCTGGATCTTGCCGATCTTGCGGCTCAGGTGGCGGACGGAAAGGGCTGAGAACGCCTGGAGGCCGAAGGCTGTCAGGGTCTGGGCGTCGTGGTCGAGCTTCAGGGTGTAGGGGCCCACCCTCAGCTCATCTCCCGGTCGCAGCGGCGCGGACTGCACTGGGGCGCCGTTGAGCAGGGTGGGGCGCCCGGAGCGGAGGTCCACCACCCTCCACTCCCCTCCACTACGCACCAGCTTCGCGTGGCGCGGTGACACCTGCGGGTCGGGGAGCTGGATCTCGGCGGAGTTGGACCGCCCCACCAGGTAGTTGTCGCCATCAAGGGTGAAACGGAAATCGCCGGTAGCGTGGCGGACGTCGTGCTTCTTGAACAGGGCACTGACGAGCATCTCGTCCACGCCAAGCTCCGAGGCCGCCTGCTTGAGGTTGGCGATCTCGGCCTTGTCGATGACCCCATCCACCGCCGCGACAGCGAACAGGGAGTCGAGCAGCAGCAGGGCCTCGCCGCTGCCATAGTTGGATGCGTAGACGGAGAGGTTGATCTCTTCGGCGACGGCCGCGCGCATCGCCTCTTCCTCGGCCTGCCCGAACCGGGCGCCAAAGGCCCGCAACTCGTGCTCGGAGATGTCGGTGCGGCTCTCCGGCGCCAACGCCAGGCCGATCAGGACGTCGATCTCGGCGTTTGTGAGGTCGGATCGCGCGGCCAGGGCCCGTTTTACCGCGTCGCGGGCGTCATCGGAGACCTCTGGCGGGAGGATGCGCGAGAGGAGGCGGACGAACTCCACTGCGAACTGAATGGAGTCGTCCCGCCCGGTCAGGTCCCCGCCGTGGAGTGCGTCCCGGAACCGGTCCTCGAGGTGGGCAGTGAGCAAACGATGTCCCTCGTGGTCCGGCAGCCCCTATCGGTAGGTCACCGCCAGGCCGATGCCGGTGCCCGTGGTGGGGTCGGCCAGCTTCTGTGCGTAGAGCACCACGTAGAACGTGGCCGTGTCCTTCGGGGTGAAGAGCAGGATGGGCTCGCGGTCTTGGGTGTCGTCTCGTGCCACGATGCGACCCTCGAGGTCGTAGAGCAGGATGTCCACGTTCTGCGAGTTTTCATCGGCGCAGGCCTGGATCTGGTACTCGTTCCCCGCGTACAGGGTGACGAGGTAGTTGCGCGTGGCCCCGTTCTCGACCGTCGCAGAGGTCATGGTGCGGATGGCCCAGCCCTCCGAGTACCCGTCCCACACCTTGGTGCGCAGGCACACCTCGGCGTCTTCCTCGTCCGCGTGCGCGGTGGGCTGCAGGAGCAGGCCGATGACCAGTGCAGCGATTCCCACGACCTTGTTCACTTCGCCTCCCGGGTGTCCGGTACTAGAGCAGCGCAAGGACATCGTCGGTCGTCTGGATGACGTTGTCGATGTCCTCCATGTCCAATGGTTCGGACTTGTTGGCGATTCCTTTGAGCGTGATGAGGGACTCTTCGAGCTTTTTGGTCACTGCTTCTGGTGCCTGCTCGGCGCCTTTGGTCCGCACATAGGTGAGGAAGTAGTCCACGACCGAGGGCTGCTTGAGAAGGCCGTCTGCGGCGTCGGGTCGGCCAGCAGCCTTCACGGCCTTGGCGAGCAGGTTGGCGCCCTCGAGCCAGGATCCGGCTTGGATGAGCGGAACGACGCGCTCCCGGCCGTTGAACTCGAGCTCCGGGATTATGGCTCCAGACAGCTCGTCGAGCTCCTTGAGCAGCTCGTCCCGGGTGACTGCGTCCGCGCGGACCCGCTCCTTGATGTCGTCGATGGTGCGCAGGATGTCCTGACCGCCATCGAGCTGGGTCATGCCCTTCTGGACCTGTTCCATTCGGTCCAGGAGATCTTCGTTGGAGGAGGTCTTCACCGTGAGGAGGAGGTCGGCGATGACCACCCCGGTGCGGACAGCCGCGTTGTCGACGTCTGTGTTGGAGACATCGAACTCGCGATCCTGGATGAGCGCGGCGAGCTCGGTCTCGACGCCGGTACGCTCCAGCGCCCGCTGGGTCTCCATCGGGGAGGGCACCAGTGCCACGTTCTCGGCAGTCTTTTCGAGGGTTTCCTTGGTGACGTCCGGGCTCTCGGGGTTCGCGGCTTCGGCGGGCGGTGGCTCGGGGACGAGGGCGTCGGGTTGCTGCTCGGATCCACCCGAGCAGCTCGTGGCGGCCAGCAGGGCGGCGACCAGCATCCAGGGTCGAAGGGACTTCATCGAAGGCTCCAGGATTTCCGGGAAGCGCCTGCGTACAGGGGCCGGAACGGTCGCTCACCTTACTGTGGGGTCGTCCACGGTGCAAACACCGGTGTGTAGGAGGAACGCGCGGTCGCCTGGGGGTCGGGGGTGCCGCACATCAACAGGCCCGGCTCGGTGACCTGTGCCTCCTCCGTGACCGTGACCCACGCGCCCTCGAACAGCCGAAGCAGCGCTTCCCGGGATCGACGGATGGTGGGCCAGCGGAGAACACGGTCCAGGAGCGCCCTGTCTGGGCTGGGAGCGAGGGCCGTGGCGATGATCGAGCCGCCTGTGGCCGCGAGCCGGGCCACCGTCCGCAGCAGGGAGACCACCAGTCGGTCGGGGAGGTACTCCAGCAGGCCGTGGATGATGACCACGTCCTGCTGTGGGTAGTTGTGACGACGTCGCCCGAGCGCGAACTGGGCGAGGTTCTCCTGGAGCATCACCAACTCGACCCCGTCCCGGGTGGCGACGCTGGCGTCGAGGAACGCCAGCCCGTCCCGGCTCTGGTCCACCACCGTCAGCACGGTGGGCGGTCGGTATACGCGCTGCATCAGCCCAGCCACCAGCGAGCCGGTGCACGAGTTCAGGAGGAGCACTCGGCGGTTGCGGTAGCTGGGGAGACGGCTCTCCACCAACTCGAGGATGGGGTCGCGGAAGCTGCGAATGGACACCATCGTCGGTCCATCGAGGAGCCAGCGGTCCAGTAGCTCGCCGATCTGGCCATCCCCGCCCGGGGTGTTTACCAGCACGTGCGCCAGGATCTCCGGGGTACCGACCAGGCCCTGGGGCCGTCGGATGCAGCGCTCCGCCAACGACGAGCGCACCAGGTAGGGGTGGAGCTCCCGGCCGAGGACGCGCGCCGCTTCTTTCCCCGCATCGATTTCGGGGTGGGCGATGAACAGCCTGTCGACGTCCTCCTGCAGCTGTTCCAGGAGCGCGACCAGCTGCTGTTGGGAGCGGAGGTTCGTCGGGTCTTGGCGGAGGCGGGTCTCGATGTCCAGGAGCCCCTCTTTCGCTGCCTCTGCCACCA
>JAFDJI010000355.1 GCA_019307545.1 Deltaproteobacteria bacterium
AAGAGTTCTTCGGTTGCCATTTGGATGTTTCTCGCTTGCTTGGGTTGTGTCCCGCGAGTGGCGGCTCAGCGAGGGACTGGACGCGTCACGAAAGGGCCTCGTGAAAAGACGGTACCGCCCCTACCCTCCATGACGACCCGGCGAGCTTACGCGCCGCACGCAGCTAGCGCCACCCAAAAAAGGCAGAAGCCCGCACCCAGAAACAGAACGCCCCCCCGCGAAGCCGCGGGAGGGCGCATATGGGTACGAAGGAACTACGCTACTTTGCGCGCTCCATCTTCTCGATGGCGAGCTCGATCTTCTCGATGGCCATCCCGGAGGAGTCGGAGTCCATGTCCGGCACATACCACTTGCAGGGCCAGCCTTCGTAGAAGTTGTAGCGGGCGACCTCGGTCTCCAGGTCCTGGGTTGCGCCATACCCAGAGGTCGTCCGTGGCGGTGTAGCCACGCTCGAGGGTGATGTTCGCGTAGGTGGTGCGACCTGGTTTCTTGCGGACGACGCGGTCGTTGCCCTGCTTGAACTCGACCACTTCGGTCTCCGAGTCCATGCCGGAAAGGCCTTTGAAGCCGCCTACGATGGTCTTGGAGTCGCCGGTGATACCGGAGATCTCCAGCAGGAAGTTGTATGCACCAAACAGTTCTTCGGTTGCCATTGGGTGTTTCTCGCTTGCTTGGGTTTTGTTCGGCGACTGGGCAGCTCATCGACGAACGAGTTCCGCCGGGGAGGATTCTCTGGAAAAAGGGTGCCGCCCCTACCTCCCTCGACGACCAAGTGATCTTACGCGGTTGGATCGCCGCATGCCACCGAAGAAAACGATCCTTCAGCTCTTGGGAACGCATCCGAAGGACGACCCTCTGCAAACGGAGTGAACAGGGTACTTTGCCCGTGCATCCATACGCAGCCCCCCTCGGAGGTTTCGCATGATCCTCGCGATCCCGACTCTGTTTCTCCACGCCGCCCTTGCTGCTCCCGGACACTACAGCCCGGCCGAGGTCACCGAAAACAGCAAGCTCTTCTTGGAAGCCGCCGAAACAGCCGGCGCCATCTTCCGGGATCGTGAAGACAAGTCCGGGGCAGTCGCGACAGCACTCCTCGAGTACGAGGAGGCACTGGACCTCCTCGGAGGACGTGCACCTCCCGAGGAGCGTGACCGCCTGAAGAAGATCCGTGAGCACTACCAACGCGAGCACGCGGTGGTGCAGGCCTTCGTGAGCGTGGTGTCCGATGACTTCGAGGCCACGTTCGAGGACGCGCTGCGGCGTGCAGTGGGCGATTTGGGGAGCGGAGCGGTGGAATGCACCTCCCGGATCCCGGTAGGCCGACAACTTCCCGGGCTCCCCCTGCGGATGCAGGACAACCCGGAGTGTGTTGGCGAGGACCTGAACGTGGCACTCGCGCGGACCCTCGACGCCGACCCCCGACTCCAGGCAACGGTAGAGGGAATCCTGTCCATTGCCTGGCCCGACATCGCCATCCCGACCGATTCCAAGCCCCCGATCGGCGCTGGCGACCGGGCGCTGTCGCTGCGAACCCTCGTCGTGACAATCGCTGGCGACGACCTGGCAGACATCCGCCGCCACGACGAGGACCAACGGCTTCCCTTCCACGTGGCGATCGAGGGGGAGGCTCCGGCCGAGGAGCTGAGATCCCTGCTCGACGACGCACGCAGGGTCTCGGAGCAGACCGCCGCCGCACGCGCCGACCGCGCCAGGCCCATCCTCTCCGCCGCAGAGGAGCGCTTGGAGAAGTGGCACCGCAAGGGCGAGCCCGCGACCGCCTGGTGCACCAATCCACCTCTCCTGGGCGGCTGTGCGATCCCAGATGCCACCGCAGACCTCGTACCGCGGCTCGCCGCCGACAGAAAGCTCCAGAAGGCCGCCCGTAGGTAGGCGACAGCGGCCTTGACCGGATACGGTTCGGCGCTCAACGTCGATGGAGCGGTCCCATGCCCGAGCGCGGTGTGACTCGCAGGACGCCGATCCGCGCCCTCCTCGCCACGGCCGAACCCGGTCGTCCGGTGGAGGCGACCGGCTGGATCAAGACGGCGCGGTTTTCCAAGAACGTCAGCTTCGTGCACCTGTTCGACGGGTCGGGAGTCCGAACAGTGCAGGTGGTGCTCACCGCCGAACAGGCGGAGCGACACCGGGCCGAGGTCGGACTGGGCGCGGCGGTCCGGGTCACCGGGAAGTGGGTCCCCTCCCCCGGCGGAAAGCAGGACTACGAGATCGCCGCCGAGGCCTTCGAGGTCATCGGCCACTCCGACCCCAGCGCCTACCCCCTGCAGAAGAAACGCACCTCCCTCGAGCACCTCCGCACCATCGCCCACCTGCGTCCGCGTACCAACACCTTCCAGTCCGTGTTCCGGGTCCGCAACGCGCTGTCCTGGCAGATCCACCGGTATTTCCAGGAGCGTGGCTTCCTGTGGATCCACACCCCGATCATCGCGTCGTCGGACTGTGAAGGAGCCGGCGACCTGTTCGAGGTCCGCGCCGGTGACGACCCACAGGGGTTCTTCGGGCGGCAGACCTACCTCGCGGTGTCGGGGCAGATCGAGGTGGAGTCCTACGCGCAGGCCTTCTCGGACGTCTACACCTTCGGCCCCACCTTCCGCGCCGAGGACTCCAACACCAAGCGTCACGCCGCCGAGTTCTGGATGGTGGAGCCGGAGATCGCGTTCGCAGACCTGGACGACGTCATCGCCCTCGCCGAGGATTTCATTCGCACCGTGGCTCGAGAGACCCTCGCCCAGTGTCCCGACGACTTCGACTTCTTCTCCCAATGGATCGAGAAGGGCGTGGCAGACGAAATCCTGGAGATCGTCTCCAAGCCGTTTGCCCGAGTCACCTACGCCGAGGCACAGGAGATCCTGCAGCAGAGTGGGCGGGACTTCGAGTTCCCTGTGGGGTGGGGCGCGTCCATGCAGGCCGAGCACGAGCGTTTCCTCGCGGAGGAGCACTTCCGCGGCCCGGTGTTCGTCACCGACTACCCCATCGAGCAGAAGGCCTTCTACATGCGGGTCAACGAGGACGGGCGGACCGCGGCGGCCACCGATCTGCTGGTCCCGCGCCTGGGTGAGATCATCGGGGGGTCGCAGCGAGAAGAACGCCTGGAGGTGCTCGACCAGCAGATCGAGCGCTTCAACCTCCCGAAGGAGGAGTACTGGTGGTACCGGGACCTCCGCCGCTTCGGATCCGTCCAGCACGGCGGGTTCGGCCTGGGGCTGGAGCGCATGCTGATGTGGCTCACCGGCATGAAGAACATCCGCGACGTGATCCCGTTCCCGCGGACGCCCGGCAACGCCGAATTCTGAAGCTCGCCGCTGGGGGGCAAGCCCCCCTCAAAGCTCGCCGCCGCGGGGCAAGCCCCCCTCAAAGACCGCCCCCACGGGGCTAGCCCCCCTCAAAGACCGCCCCCACGGGGCAAGCCCCCCTCAAAGACCGCCTCTTGGCTCACAGGCGGTCTTTCGACCCTGCTTGCCTGCCCGCGGCGGTCTTTCAACCCCACTTGCCCGCCCGCGGCGGTCTTTGGACCCCACTTGCCCACCCGCGGCGGAGGATAGATGTCCGCCCGCGATCAGTCCGGGACCGCCGAGCGCACGATCAGGTTCAGCCGCGTCGGCGCCACGCTGATCGTGGCTCGGTGTCCGTCCAGGAACTCGACCCGGTCCGACTCGATCCCATCCGCGAAGATCACCCCGTCGTCTCCCATGAGCGAGTCGATGGTCAGCGGCTCCCCCTCCTGAAGGATGCCGAAGTCCAGGTCGGTGCCCGTCCACACCGAGGGGAACGGCTCCCGCACGAACCACGCGAGCGCGGCCTGCTCCGGGCTGGGCAAGACTTCCTCGATGCCCCGCTGCTCGGTGACCGACCGCGCCCACCCCGTCGCACCCGTCCCGGTGGAGCACAGCACCCCGGACGACGACTGACGCTCCTCCTTTCCCCCGACGCGGAGCACGTACTTGGAGGACTGGTGGGACCGGTGCCCCAGGTAGAACTCGTTCAGGGCGAGCATGCGCTGGCCGTCCTCCCGCTCGACCAGACCCATCACCCGCTCCTGCACCCGGTACAGGTCGGTTCGCTCCTCCACCCATTCGAGGAGCGCGCCCGCCTCCTCGGGACGGTGCGGGCAGAGCACCCCGTCGAAGCGGTCCGGGTTGGAGTTGACGCCGATGACGAGTTGTCCGGACAGGTACTTGGCCACGTTCGGGACGAGGCCGTCCTGGCCGACGACCACCACCACGTCATCCGGGGCGAACAGGAACCGGTCCAGATCATCCCGGTTCACGCGCACCCGGCGTTGGTCCGCCGCGATCTGCTGCACGACCTGCGCGAAGGCCGCCTCGAACTGGGTGTGGGCGGCCTCGTAGTCCGCGATGTCCTGGCCGCGCGAACGCAGGTGGAAGCGGGCCTGATCGTGGGTGCCACGCCGCTCGAGGAGCACCTCCAGCGGGGTCTTGCGGGTGACGAGGACCACCCGCGGCCGCATGAGCGGGTGGCTCACTGGTCCGCCTGCTCCTGGAGGAACTGCTGCGCGACCTGGCCCAACAGCTCGGGCGTCAGGTTCAGGTGGTTGATGCTGTCGATTCTCTCGGCGAACTTCTGCAGCGCGAGGCCGAGCACCACCTTCGTGGGCGCCTCGGCATAGACCGCCACCCGCTGGCGTTCACCCTCGGTGGCCGCGGCGGCCAGGACCTGGGTCGCGCTGGCTTTGCCCTCGGCGCGGGTGAGGGTGTCTCGAGCCGCGTTCCTCGCCACGAGTTCCTCGCGTTCGCCCTGGGTCTGCACCCGCTCCTTCTCCGCCTCGGCCTCCTGCCGGATCTCCTCCAGCCGGTTCTGCCCCTGCTGCTTGATGAGGTCCTCCTGCCGGCGGGCCAACTCGATCTCGCTCTGCAGCTCGTTCTCCTTGATGGCCCGCTCCTTTTCCACCGCGACGGCCCGACGTTCGAAGACCGCCTCGTCGGCCTTCTGCTGCAGCGACTCCCGGGTGGGCGTCTGCAACGCCTTCTCCAACTCGGGGGTCGGTGCCACCTGGTTCACCTGCACCCCGACCACCGACAGCCCCATGGCCGACAGGTCGGCGTCCCCGCGCAGG
>JAFDJI010000356.1 GCA_019307545.1 Deltaproteobacteria bacterium
CCCGTTGTCGTCGGAGTGGGTCATGATCACCGCACCGATCAGGTGGGTGGAGACCCCCCACGAGGTGGCCCACACAAAATCGCGCACCCCGTCCTGGTTCTGGAAGGTGACGTCGAAAGCCTTGGCGAAGTTCTGGCCCAGAAAGTGGCTGGTGCCGGATTGCAGCGCCCAGCCGTTCTGCATCATCGCCTCGATGGTGTAGGTCTCGACCGCGCCCGCGAACCGCTCCCCGGCCGACTTCCGGCCCTTGAGGACCGGCACCGCCAGGGTGTCCTCGACGAAATCCGCGTACAGGTCCAGGATGCGCAAAGTCTCTTCGACCGCCTCGGACGCGGTGGCGTGCGCGGTGTGACCCTCCTGCCACAGGAATTCCGCGGTGCGCAGGAAGGGGCGGGTCTTCATCTCCCAGCGAACCACGTTGGCCCACTGGTTGATGAGCACCGGCAGGTCGCGCCAGGAGTCGATCCACCGACCATACATGTGCCAGATCACCGTCTCCGAGGTGGGGCGGACCACCAGCGGCTCTTCCAGGACGCTGTCGGGATCGGGCTCCATGACCAGCGTGCCACTGACCTGGCTGGTCTTGAGCCGGTGGTGGGTGACGACCGCGCACTCCTTGGCAAACCCCTCGACGTGCTCGGCCTCCTTGGCGAAGAACGACATCGGGATGAACAGCGGGAAGTACGCGTTCACGTGCCCGGTGGCCTTGAACCGGGCATCGAGCGTGGACTGGATGTGCTCCCAGATCGCGAACCCATGTGGCTTGAGGACCTTGCACCCGCGCACCGGTGCGTCGTCGATGAGGTCGCCGTGTGCGATCACGTCCAGATACCAGGCGCTGTAGTCCTCGCTGCGGGGCGTGATGCCCTGCTCCTGGGCCATTCGTCCCTCCCTCGGATGGAGTCTGCGCTCTAATCGGTGGGCCGCGCCGGTGCATGCAATGGGGTCCCCTCGGTGGCACGACCCCAAGGAGTTGCGTACATTCCGCCCCACCCCGCTGGCGCATGCTCGGGAGGCTCCGCTGAAATCGATCCAGGTCCAGGACCTCGGCCGAGTCCAGGATATTGCCGGAGTGCTCGCTCGCAACGGGTTCGGGCAGCTCTTCCATCGGCTCGGCCTGTCCACGATGCTGTCCTCGGTCGTGGAGAGCCGTGAGCCCACCGCCCCCTATGCCCGCCGACTGCGCCAGGTCCTCGTCGACCTCGGCCCCACCTACGTCAAGTTCGGCCAGATCCTCTCGGTGCGCCCCGACATCATCCCCAAGGACGTCCTGCTGGAATTCCAGACCCTGCAGGACAAGGTGCCGCCCATGCCCTTCGAGGAGGTCATGGAGGTCCTCAACACCGAGCTGAACCAGCCCTGGCACGAGGTGTTCTCGGAGATCGACCCCACCCCGCTCGGCTCGGCGTCCATCGCCCAGGTCCATCGGGCGGTGATGGTCGACGGGGACGAGGTCGCGGTGAAGCTGCAGCGACCCGGGATCGAGCGCGTCATCCGCAGCGACCTCCACATCCTGTACTCGCTGGCCCGACTCATCGAGGGACGCCTCAAGATCCCCGGCTTCTACACCCCCGTGGACATCGTCCGGGAGTTCGATGCCGCCATCAACCGGGAGTTGGACTTCCTGGCCGAGGCGCGCGCCGCAGAGCGGCTGCACCGCAACTTCAAGGACGACAACGGGATCCTCATCCCGAAGGTGAAGCACCGCTGGTCCACCCGGCGGCTCATGGTCATGGAGATGGTGCACGGCCGCCCGCTCAAGCAGGTGATGGCCGAGGTCCAGGAGGGTGGGCGCGTCGAACGCACCATTGCCCACCGGCTCATGGACGCGACCTACCGGCAGGTGTTCGAGCACGGCTACTTCCACGCCGACCCCCACCCGGGGAACGTGTTCGTCACCGACGACGGCCGCCTGGCCTACCTGGACTTCGGCCTCACCGGGATGCTCACGGGGGCCATGCAGGACACCCTGCTCAACGCCTTCACCGGCATGGTGTTCCGAGACGCCGACACCCTGGCGATGACGGTGTACCGGGCCGGAGCCACCCAGGAGCGGATCGACCTTCGCGCGTTCCGCGAGGAGGTGGAGCGGCTGATGGCGAAGTACCACGGGGCATCGCTGGAGGACATCGCCAACCCCACCACCCTCATCGAGGTCATCCAGGTGGCGGCCCGGTACAACATCAACCTCCCCTCGGAGTACGCCGTCCTCGCGCGCGGCATCGGCCTGGTCGAAGGGGCCGTCCGGGTGCTGCTCCCGGGGGTGGACATCGTCGCCGAGGTCATCCCCTATGCCCAACGGCTCATGCGGCACCGGTTCGCTCCCGAGCGGGTCGCCGCAGATGCCGCGCGACTGATGATGCAGCTTCAGACGCAGTTCAAGGACCTGCCCACCCACTTCGACCAGGTCCTGATGGACCTGGAGGGCGGGAAGATCACCTTCGTCACGGTCGATCCGGACGCTCCGCGACTTCGCCAGGAGATCAGTCAGGGCGTGCTGCGGCTCTCGCTGGCTGCCCTGGCGGCCACCATGACCGTGGGCGCCTTCCTGTTGCTGGCTCAGTGGTCGCCTACGCCCTTCGGCCTCCCGGTGTTCGGGGTGGTGGGACTGGGCCTGTTCGGTATCGGCACGGCCATCTTCGGTGCCCTCGGGTTGCACGTGTTCTTCGCCAGGTTGCTGAGCCTTTCCTACTGGCGACGCCGGATCGTGAGCGTGTTCAGGTTCTTCTCCTGGAGACGGCGGGGCTGATCCCAAGAACCCGGTGTGACATTGGCCTCCCGTGGTAGGGTTCCGGCGACCGCGGGGATCCGACGCCCGACGAAGAGGGAACCCTGTCTTGGCGAAGACGAAGCTCGAGTTCTCACGCGGCGAGTTGATCGCCGAGAAGTACGAGGTCATCGACCTCCTGGACGAAAGCCCCCTCGGGCCCACCTACCGGGTGAAGCACCAGAAATCCGGCAAGTTCGTGCGGCTGACCATGCTCCGACCCGAGGTCGCGGGTGCGGAGCAGAAGGACGCGGTCATCGCCGCCTTCAAGAGCGCGCGTGCCTTCGTCCACAAGAACCTGATGAAGGTCGGTGAGTTGGGGGACCACGAGGGCGTCGCCTACTACACCATGGAGGACTTCGAGGGCTCGACGCTCCGCGAGTTGCTGCAGGAATACAAGATCGCTGGCACGCAGTTCGCCACCAAGGAGGCGGCCCAGGTCATCATCGCCATCCTGGAGGCCCTTCAGGCGGCCCACGACAGCGGCATCGTGCTGCGAGCCCTGCGCCCGGAGTACGTCCTGGTCAACGTGCGCTTCACCGGTCCGCGGCAGGCGAACTTCGTGGCCCGAATCAAGCTCGTGGGCACCGCATTCTGGAACCTGGTGCCAAACGGGACCCTCGCGGAGGACGAGTTCACCCGCGGAGAGGCGCAGTACCTCGCTCCCGAGCTCAAGAGCTTCGAGCCGGTCGCCACCCCGCGGAGCGACGTGTACTCGGCAGGGGTGATGTTCTACGAGATGCTCACCGGGACCGCCCCGATCGGGACCTTCCAGCAGCCGACCAAGCTGCGGCCCGACCTCCCCCGTCACATCAACGACATCGTGGAACTGGCCCTGGCCAACTCTCCGGAGGACCGCTACCGCACCGCAAGCGACCTGGTGGCGGACATCCAGCGCATCTTCCGGGAGCCGGACATCGCGGCCGAGGAGGAGCGCAAGCCGCTGGTCACCCCCCTGTGGTGGGGGTTGGCGGCGCTGGCCGTACTCGCAGTGGCGGTCATCCTCTACCAGATGCGACCGGACCCGGTTGAGGAGGCGCGCACCGCCGACGCTTCATTGCGTGCGATGGCGGTGGAGCAGCAGCAGCTCCCCTCCCTGGAGGAGGTCGCGGCGATCCTGGCAAAACACCCCCCGAACATGATCTACATCCCCACTGGGCCGTACGTGGCCGGCCGGATGCACTCCGAGGAAGATGCACCGGCCTTCGAGCCACTGGCCAAGCTCCGCGAGGTGGACGGCTTCATCATCGATGCCTTCGAGTATCCGAACCTCAAGGGGGCGCTGCCCGCATACGGTGTCACCTACGCGGAGGCGGAGGCGAATTGCACGGCCGCGGGAAAGCGGCTGTGCACCGCTGACGAGTGGGAGAAGGCCTGCAAGGGGCCGGGCAACACCGTGTACAGCTATGGCGACTTCTACGACCCGGAGTTCTGTGGGGAGGGTCTGGAAGACCGAGGCTACCCGGCGGGATCGAGGCCAGAGTGCCGCAGCAGGTGGGGGGTGTTCGACATCTCGGGCAGCTTCCGCGAGTGGACGATGACCGCCCCCCAGGAGAAGGAAACCCGCCGCATCGTGAAGGGCGGCGTGCGCCACAACCCGCAGCGGGGCACGCGGTGCTCCTTCTTCACCGACGAGTCCACCGGGTTCAAGGACGGCTCCATGTCCTTCCGATGCTGCCGCGACCCGGATGCCCCTCCAGCGCCAGCGCCGACGCCCGAGCCCGGCCCCGAGACCCCGGAAGGCGGGCCGGAATAGCCGCGAGGGTATCGGACCCGGATCTGGGTTAATCCTCGACCTCCAACCGCGGATCCACCCTTGCCTTCCCGCTTCCTCACTCCTTGGGGCACCTACCGCGCGCTTCGCGACCAGCTTGGCAGCGTGCGCGGCGTGTACCTCGCCGGGAACCACATCACCCGGCGAGACGACTTCAAGGACCGGGAGGAGTTGGTGCTGCTCCTGCACGGGTTCTTCCAGACCCGCAACATCTGGGAGGTCATGGAGGACCGGCTCCGC
Source organism: Deltaproteobacteria bacterium (assembly GCA_019307545.1). GTDB lineage: Bacteria > Myxococcota_A > UBA796 > UBA796 > JAFDJI01. The sequence continues at coordinate 4,782 of JAFDJI010000356.1, forward strand.
TTCGATGGGTACGCCGTCCTGTCCTTCAACCTGGGCGGGTTGCTGCACCGCTTCAACACCAACCCCATCGAGGGTTGCTGCACCGCTTCAACACCAACCCCATCGACCGCCTGGCGGAGCTGATCGGCGCGAAGATCGAGCGCCTGGGGGATCGGCATGGTTTCGACAAGCTCCACATCGTGGGACACAGCAAGGGCGGCATCCTTGCCCGCCGCTACGTGCAGCATTTCGGCGGTGACCGGCGGGCGAAGTCGGTGACGACGCTGGGCTCCCTCCACCATGGGACCCCGACCGCTCTCATGGGGGTGGCGTTGAGCGCGGTCCTGCCCCAGAGAACCTCCGCCGGCGAGATGCTGCCCCGCTCCCCCCTCATGCGCCGGCTGAACCGCGACCACTTCCCGGCGGGAATCCCGCTCACGTCCATCTACTCCCGCGATGACCTGGTGTGTCCCTACTGGTACAGCATCCTGCGTCCCCGCCCCGGCGAGCACCACCTCACCAACGTCGAGGTCCGAGGCGTCGGCCACTCCGAGCTGACCTGGGCTCCCGGGGTGTACCGGCACGTCCGGCATTCCCTGGAGCAGGCCTCGGTGATGTCGAGGGAGCAAACGGAGTCCAGCCCGAACCCCAAGGTGGCCGCTGGGTAGTCCCCCCGCTCCTGGCCCCTTGCGGACGGTTAGTACTGCGTCGTGGACTCGCGTAGGACCGGCTTCCGGATCGAGACGTGCTCGGGATCGACGGGTTGTCGCAACCGGGCGGTGTCAACCGATTCACTCGGCGAGCGGCTGGAGTCACTGCTCTCCGAGGCTCACCTCGCCGAGCACCTGGACCCGTCTGGCGCGGCCGCGCCCCACCGTCCGCTGATCGTCGCCCTGGCAGGCTGCCCCAATGCATGCACCCGCCCCCAGGTGCGGGACATCGGCATCATCGGCGCGAGCCCTCCAGTGGTGTCCCCGGAGCCCTGCTCGGAATGCTGGGCCTGCGCTGAGGTGTGTCGGGAGGAGGCCATCACCGTGGACCCCGGTGACGGCCCCCCGCGCATCGACACCAGCCGCTGCGTGAGGTGCGGAGACTGTCACGAGGTGTGCCCATCGGGAGCACTGACGGCTGGTGCGTCTGGATTCCGCGTGATGATCGGAGGTCGACTCGGCCGTCATCCCCGCCTGGCCACCGAGATTCCCTTCCTGCTCACCGAGGACGAGGTCATCGAGCTGATCGGGGCGTGTGCGCAGCTCTACGTGGACCGCAGGGAGGGCGGACGCCGGTTCACCGACGTGTTTGGCGAGGCCGATCTCGTCCGGCTCATCACCGCGCTCGTCAAGGCTCGATGAGGCGCCGTCGCTGACAGAGCGCGACG
>JAFDJI010001007.1 GCA_019307545.1 Deltaproteobacteria bacterium
GCCCAGCTGCGCGCGAACCGTGGCGCGGTCCACCCCGATCCCCACGCCGCCCGCAGTCCCCCCAGGGAACCCGGTGTGTAGGTACAAAGCTCGCACCGCCCGGTCTTCCGCCCCTCCGTACAGTCCGGACAGGGCCTGATCCGGGTAGGCGAACCGCGTGCCGAGGTCCCCCAACGCGGCTGCTGCTGCTGTGGGCCCCAGCGCCCGCTCCACTTTGTCCGGGGTATCACCCAGGCGGACCGGCTCTCCCGACACCATCGCGCCGCAGCCGGGGACCACGTCCGCGTCCAGGGCGCACGGCGGTTCGGTGCAGCCCGGAAGAAGGGCCAGCACGAAGAGGGCGATCCTCATTCCACCAACTCCCCCAGTTCGAACCGCGCTGACACGAGGTCACCGATGGGTGCTCCGGAGTCGGGGTCGAACAGCGCCGCGTGCCAGGTGCCGTATGGGAATGCGGGCTCGTCCCGCCAGGCAGGCGCCATCAGCTCGCCGTACCACGCCGCGTTCTCGGGCAGCTCGAGTCGCCAGGTGTCTCCGCTCAGCTCCGCTTCGGGGAAGCCGACGTCGTCCCGGTAGTAGATCGGCGCGCCGTCGCCGTATTGGAGCAGCACCGCCAACTCCACCTCCCGTGCGGGTCCGGGGTTGTAGAGGGTGAGGAACACCGGCATCTGCTCGCCGTCGTCGAAGTACCGGTACTTCCGCGTGGTGATGGTGACCCGGGTGGTGGGCCTGGCGGTCGGTGCCTGCGCGACCGGGAGGAATCGCGCCCGCCCGACCTCGTCGTCGTCCAGGCCGTCGTGGATGGTCTCCTGGATTGCGACCAGGTCGGTGGTGCCCCACCAGTTGTGTGGGATGGCGGGGTCGCGGACCCAGGAGGGGGCGATGTCGAACTCCGCATTGTGCCAGGCGAAGTCGGCGGGCTCCGTGCCCATGAAGTTGTCGTGGACGTCGTTGTGGGAGAACACCCGCAAGTGGGCCGAGCCCAGGCCGGCGGCGCCGTGGCCGACGTTGCGGTTCCCGGTGATCACGTTGTCCATCACGAACGGGAACGCGTGGGGGTAGCAGGTGACGCACACGTGCACCCCCCCGCCGTCCAGGATGGTGTCGTTGTCCACCACCCGGTTGTTCAGGAAGGCCGGTGAGGAGGAGACGAGGGCGACCGCACCGCCCTCCCAGGCGCTGTGGTTGTCCTCGAAGGTGTTCCCCACGATGGGTGCGTACATCGCGAAGGTGGTCAGCGCGCCCCCATAGGTGGAGGTGTTTCCGCGGAAGACGTTGTCCTGGAGCACCGGGTTGGCGTCGTCGACGTAGATCGCACCGCCCTGGCCGGAACCGCCCACCGCGTTGTCTTCGAAGGTGCACTCGGCGACGCGGGGGGCGCTCCCGGGGCCGATGTACAGGGCCGCGCCCCCCTCTGCCAGGGAAGGCGAGAATGCGTTGTCCTGGAAGGCGGCGCGGAACAGGAAGGGGGAAGCGGCTTCGGTCTGGACGGCCCTGGCGCCCTGTTCCAGGATGCAGTGCTCCAGCACCGAGCCGGCGACGTATTCGTCGACCTGGTCGAATAGAGGAACACCACCGAGCCCCAACGCGCGGTCCCACCGTCCGTCGGGATGCCGGTGAAGCGGATCGGAGCGGCCGCGGTCCCTCGGGCGACGAGGGTGCCCTCCACCCGCAGCGAGGCGCCCTGGGCGATCTCCACCACGGCACCGGGTTGCACCGAGAGGGTGGTATCGGCGTACACCATGACGTCCCCATCCAGCGTCCACGGGTTGCCATCCGCGGTCCAGACGGTATCGGCGTCGATGGTGGCGGGGACCGGATCGCCTACGGCCGTGACCGGCAGTGCAAGTCCTGCGAGGCCGAGGCACAGTGCGGCACACCATGAGGAAGGCCGCGACGATCTGGAGGTTCGAAGGAACAATCTGTACATTCGTCCCAATCCGGGGGCGCGGTATGTATCCTGATGTCCAGCCCCTGCCATGAGGGGGAGGTAGCCACGCAACGCGACGACCGCCCGATCTCCGAGTCCGTGTGGGTGGGCGGCACGCTGGT
>JAFDJI010000037.1 GCA_019307545.1 Deltaproteobacteria bacterium
TTCCATTGGCTCTTCTCCCCGCGTATCCGGTCCCAGATCCAGCGGTATATCGGCTGGACCTCGTAATGAGCCTCTTCCTCGACCAGGATTACGGAGCGCAGGAACCCGCCGGCGGTGGTCCAACGCGCGTCGGTGCCGCAAGCCTGGTAGGGGATCTCGCGCTCTGGGGCGCGTGGTCTCTCCACCTTCGGAGCAGCTTCCGTCGGCGTCACCGTGAATGGTTCCGGAGCCAGGGTGGGACCGGGCGTCGATTCGGGCGATCCGGCTGGCTCCTCGGTGGTGGCCAGGTCCGCGTACCGGTCCGGGTAGCGGGACTTCATGTAGGCGTCCCACGCGAAGAACGTCGCCAGCGCGAGGACCACTGCGAATATGGTGCGCCGGTCCATGGTTACCGCTCCGCCCTGCAGCTGTGGCCAGTCAGCCGACTCCGAATGAGCTGGAGCGCGGTGGAAACGCCCTCGTGGATCCCCGCAGAACCAGCTCTGGCGGCGGACGGCCTCGCGATGAACACCACGTCGACGCCGCCGAGCGATCCTCGCTCCTGGCGCACGGCCTCGCGGATGGCGCGCTTCACACGGTTTCGGGCCACGGCGTTGCCTACCTTTCGGCCAACGGCCAGCCCGAAGCGGGGCTCCGCGCGTTGATTGGGACGATACCGAACCACGAGGTGGGAGACCTCCAAGCGGCGGCCAGCGCGCTGTACTCTAACGAAATCCGCCGACTTGCGGAGCCGCAGCGCACGCGGAAACCGTCGATCGACACCGCCGCTCAGTGCTTCTTGCTGGCCACGGTCACGGCCAGCCGCTGGCGACACTTGAGCCGCCGACGTGTGAGAACCCGACGGCCAGCGGGGCTGCTCATGCGTGCTCGAAACCCGTGGCAGCGCTTTCGTTTGATCCTGGAGGGCTGGTACGTGCGCTTCATAGGTGCCTCCTGGGGAGATTCCGGTTCCGCCGGGCACGCGCAATCCGAAGACAGCCGGAGTAACTGCTCTGCTACGGCGTGGGGACGGAGCGACGTCCCCGTTCAACGCGGCCCGATATCGCGACGCACGGGGTAGGGCAACTCAGGGGACGGATCCATCACTCCAGGCGCATCCCGAGGCGCGGCGCGGACTATTGAAAGCTTTGAAGGTAGTCTTTCCCTGGCAACGATCTCCCGTCTCCTGTTCCCTTCCCCTTTCGAACACCTCCCCGTCACTCCGGTGATCCGCATGGGGTGCGGTTCTCCGCAAACCTGGAGTCGGTGGGCATTCAAAGCTGGTTGAACGATCAGCCGGAGGGCTGATAGCTTGAGGTGCCCTGCCCAGAGTTGAACCATTTTCCCCAGCCATGTCCGCTTGGCGTGGCCTCGGGATTCGCGTGTGTCGAGAGCCGATGGATCCAGAACAGCTGTGGGAAAACATGCTCGAGGCCATGCAGAAGCGCATTGGGCCCCAAGACGTTGAAATCTGGCTTCGCAGCGCGCAGCCGATACGGCTGGACGGGAAACGGCTCCTCCTCGAGGTGGCCAACCGCTACTACAGCGACTGGATCGGAGAGAACTACCGAGGGGCACTCCAAGAGGTGGCGGACGAGCTCCTCGGGCCTCGTGCCGAGCTGGAGTTCATCGCCAGGGACGATCCGGCCACCGGCGAAGCACCGATGCCGACCACAGACGCCTCCACCGGTGCCAGCGATTCGCAACCGCGGGCCATCGGCGTCAATCCGACCCAGGATTTCGAGGCGTTCGTGGTGGGCGAGTGCAACAAGTTCGCCCATGCGGCCGCAAGGGCCGTCGCAGACTACCCGGCGAGCAACTACAATCCCCTGTTCATCTATGGGTCCACCGGCCTGGGCAAGACCCACCTCATGCACGCGATCGGCAACGAGATCCTGGGCCGCGTCAGCGCGGCACGGGTCGTCTACGTCACCGCCGAAGACTTCATGAACGAGATGATCAACTGCCTGCGCTACAAACGCATGGAGGACTTCCGCTCCAAGTATCGGAAGCGGGCCACCGTCCTGTTGGTGGACGACATCCAGTTCCTCTCCGGCAAGGACCGCACCCAGGAGGAGTTCTTTCACACCTTCAACGCGTTGCAGAACTCCAACCGCCAGGTCGTGCTCACCGCCGACGTCATTCCCAAGAGCATCGAGAAGCTGGAGCCTCGGCTCCGCACGCGGTTCGAAGGAGGCCTCCTCGCCGACCTGCAGGCCCCCGACAAGGAGACGCTTCTCGCCATCCTCTACCAGAAAGCCGACGTCCTGAACATCCACATCCCTGCCGACCTCGCCGACGCCATCGCCAACACGGTGGCCGGAAACATCCGTGAGCTCGAAGGGGTCCTCAACCGCCTCGTCGCGCTCCAGAACTTCTACCACGAGGCCCTCTCCCTCGAGTTCGCCCGCAAGCAGATGCCCAACATCTTCACCCCGGCGCCCGCTCAGGTCACGGTGTCGGGCATCATCGAGGCGGTCGCTCGGTTTCACAACCTGCGCAGCGCGGACATCACGGGCAACAAGCGTACCCGCACCCTCACGCGTCCGCGCCACATCGCCATGTACCTCGCCCGGACCCACACCAACCTCTCGTTCCCCGAGTTGGGCCGCGAGTTCGGAGGGCGAGACCACTCCACCATCCAGCACGGGTACCGCAAAGTGGAGCGCGAGCTACGCGACAACGCCGATCTCGCCTACAAGATCCGTCTCATCGAGCAGGGCCTTCAAGTGCGCTCGAGCCGGTGAGGCCTGGGGAAGGGCCGTGGACGAGCTGTGGACGAGAAGCGGATGGACTGGGACGAAAGGAGCGACCTTCCACAGGTGCACATCGAGGGCTCTTCGAGTGTCCACTGCCGTACCGCTCGCTCCCTTCTGTCGTCCACACCCACACGCCGCGGATAGCTCGCTTCGAAGCTCGAACCCCTTCGCTTTTCCACAGTATCCCCCGCCTCTACTGCTGCTTCTACCCAGATCCACAATTTCCAGATCCATTCAGCCGGGATAGGACCCCGCGACCGGTGGCTCTCCCGAGGACAGACATGGACTTCTACATCGACCGAGACGAGTTCAGCCGAGGATTGGCCCATGTGCAGGGCGTCGTGGAGCGGCGCAGCACCCAGCCAGTGCTCTCCCACGTGCTGCTGCACGTCCAGGAGGAGAACCTGCGGATAACCGCCACCGACACCGAGGTGGCGTTCATCGGAGATCTGTCGGCGAACGTCAAGAAAGGCGGGCAGTTGGCAGTCGACGCGGGCAGCCTGTTCCAGGTGATCCGGACCTTGCCCGAGCCCACCGTGCGGTTGGCCCTTGGCTCCGGCAACCGGCTGGAGATCACCAGCGGCCGGACCTTCTTCCGCCTTCCAGGGATGCTGGCGGAAGAGTATCCGCCGCTGCCTGCTTTCGATGCACGGGGCACCGTGAAGATGAAGGAGGGGGCGCTGCGCCGCCTGGTCGAGCAGACCGCCTTTGCCGTAGCCACCGACGATGCGCGATATGGGCTGAATGGGGCCCACATGGAGCGGCGTGACGATGGTGACCGCTCGCTGCTGCGCGTCGTGAGCACCGATGGCCACCGGCTGTCCGTTGCAGAGGGGGTCTTCGAGGGGGAGTTGGCGATCCCGGCACGGATGCTGGTGCCCCGCAAAGCCCTGGCGGTGATGCGGAAGCTCCTGGAGGGCGGGGACAGCGAGGTCGAGGTGGCCTTTGGGGAGGGGGCCATTCGGCTGAGCAGGCCCCAGCAGACGTTCTGGTTCCGCCTGTTGGACGGCGAGTTTCCGGACTACAACGCGGTGGTGCCCAAGCGCGGGAAGCACCGGGCCATCATCCGCAAGGCGGAGTTGGCGAGCACGCTGAAGCGGGTGAGCATCCTGGTACAGGATCGAGCGCGAGCCGTGCAGTTCGGGTTCTCGGAGTCGGAGTTGGAGATCCAGGTCCACAACGTGGATCGGGGAGAGGTGGACGAGAAGGTCCCCATCGAGCTCGACGGCGACCCGATCACGGTGGGGTTCAACACCCGTTACCTGCAGGACATCCTCGGCGACGGAAACCCGCCGCAGGGGACGCGGTATCGCGTGGAGGGCTGCTTGCGACTGAAGCGCCTCGCAGCCCAGGGTTTTCGCAACCTGGAGCCCGTGGATCTGGACACCGACGCCCGGTTCGTGGTCCTGCACGGGGACAACGCCCAGGGGAAGACCAACACCATGGAGGCGGTCTACCTGCTGTCGACCCTGCGTCCCCTGCGCGCCCGTCGACACCGAGACCTCATCCGTTGGGGACAGCGATCGGCGGCAGTTGCGGGAGCTGTGGCGCACGCGGGCCTGGTTCGGAACTACCGGATCGACCTCCACGAAGGAGGCCGGCGCATCCAACTCGATGGCAAGGGAATCACCGACCTGTCGGAGTACTTCGAGGGGATTCGCGCAATCGCGTTCACCCCTCGGGACGTCGCGATCGTGGGCGACGCGCCGAAGGTTCGACGTCGGTGGATCGATCGCGCCGCGTTCACCGCTCGGCCAGCCCATCTCGACGTGGTGCGCTCCTTTCGGCGGATCCTCGACCAGACGACGGCGGCCTTGCGCAGCGAGGTCGTGGACCTGGCACTGGTGGATGTGCTCGATGAACAGCTTGCCACCGCGGGGGCGGAGTTGGTGGAGCGTCGGGTCCGTATGCTGGAGGAGCTGGAACCGCATGTGAAGCGGGTATATGGGGAGCTGGCGGGTGCCGTGGGGAGACTCGGTCTCCGGTACCAAACCGAGGCCACCGGTGAGACCGTACCGGAGCGTGTCCAGGCGTTGCGTGAGCGCCTGGGGGCCCGCCGAGCGGACGCGCTGCGACGCGGTCGGACCCTGGTAGGCCCACAGGGCGACGAGGTGATCATCGAGCTGAACGGAAAGGCGGCGCGTACCTTCGGCTCCCAGGGTCAGGTGCGCTCGGTGGTGCTGGCTCTCAAGCTGGGCGAGCTGATAGCGGCGCGCGCCCGGGGAGACGCTCCGCTGTTCCTCCTGGACGACGTGAGCTCGGAGCTGGATGCGCATCGCACCCGGCGGCTGGTCGCGGTGCTCGAGGATCTCGGGGGTCAGGTCTTCGCCACCACCACCGACGTTTCGCATCTCGCGAGCCTCCCTTCGGAGGACACCTTGAAGGTGCGGGTGGAGCGAGGGGTTCTGGCTCCCTGAATCGTGCGCCTGGAGCGGGTTTCCGCGGTTGTCGAAGGGCTGGACCGGACCCCCAGAACGGGATAGGAAGAGAGACGGTCCAGGGCTGGCGCGAGACTCTGCGTGAATCGGCTTCGGGACGTGATTTCGCGGGTATGCGTAGCACGGGGCAGCCCGACAGCCCGTAGTAGAGGGTGCGAATGCAGCCGACCGATAGTGCGGATCTGGCCAGCGACTACAATTCCTCGTCCATCCAGATCCTGGAAGGCCTTGAAGCAGTCCGGAAGCGACCGGCGATGTACATCGGCACCACCGGGCCGCGCGGGTTGCACCACCTGGTCTACGAGGTCGTCGACAACGCCATCGACGAGGCCCTCGCGGGGCATTGTACCGAGGTGGAGGTGGTCCTCACCGAGGAGGGCTCCTGCGCGGTCGTCGACAACGGCCGGGGCATCCCCGTGGACGATCACCTCACGGAGAAGCGTCCCGCTGCAGAAGTGGTGATGACCTTGCTCCACGCGGGTGGGAAGTTCGACAGCAAGAGCTACAAGGTCTCGGGTGGCCTGCACGGGGTGGGGGTGTCCTGTGTGAACGCGCTCTCGAGCTTGCTCCGGCTCGACATCTGGCGCGAGGGAAAGCACTACCACCAAGCCTACGAGCGTGGGGCCCCGAAGGCTCCGCTGAAGGAGATTGGGCAGGCCGAGATCCTGGAAGACGGACGGCCACGTCGCGGGACGCGGGTGGAGTTCTGGCCCGATCCGGTCATCTTCTCCGAGACGGTTGATTTCGAGTACGAGATCCTGGCGAAGCGCCTGCGGGAGCTGGCGTACCTCAACCCTGGCCTGCGCATCTTCCTCGTCGACGAGCGCACCGAGGACTAGGAGGAGTTCCATTACGAGGGGGGCATCGTCTCCTTCGTGGAGCACCTCAACGAGGCCCGCAACCCCTTGCATGCGCCTCCGGTGAAGGTGCTGGGGGAGCGGGACGGCGTCCAGGTGGAGCTCGCCCTGCAGTGGACCACGGCCTACAGCGAGGCGCTCTACTCCTTCGTGAACAGCATCAACACCGTCGAGGGGGGAACCCACGTCTCGGGGCTCAAGGCCGCGCTCACCCGCACCTTGAGCACCTATGCGCGGCAGAACAACTCGCTGAAGGGGACGAACCTCTCGGGCGAGGACATCCGGGAGGGCCTCACCGCGGTGCTCTCGGTGCGGATACCCGAGCCCCAGTTCGAGGGGCAGACGAAGACCAAGCTCGGGAACTCGGAGGTCAAGGGGCTGGTCGAGGGCATCACCGGAGAGAGCCTGACCCACTTCCTGGACGAGAACCCGCAGGTTGCACGCATTGTGCTCTCCAAGGCGGTGGAGGCGGCCCGGGCTCGTGACGCCGCGCGGAGGGCGCGAGAGCTGGCACGCCGGAAGTCGGCCCTCGAGGGGAGCAACCTCCCCGGAAAGCTGGCCGATTGTCAGGAAACCAACCCCGACCTGTGCGAGCTGTACCTGGTCGAGGGCGATTCCGCGGGCGGCTCCGCCAAGCAGGGCCGAGATCGCCGCTACCAGGCCATCCTTCCCCTACGCGGCAAGATCCTGAACGTCGAGAAATCGCGCTTCGACAAGATGCTCGCCAACAACGAGGTGCGCACCATCATCTCCGCGCTGGGTTGCGGCATTGGCGGTGACTACGACTCGAGCAGGCTCCGCTATGGCCGCATCATCATCATGACGGACGCGGATGTGGATGGGTCCCACATCCGCACGCTCCTGCTCACCTTCTTCTACCGGCAGATGCGCGACCTGGTCGAAAACGGGCACCTCTACATCGCCCAGCCACCCCTGTACCGGGTCAAGCGGGGGCGCAGGGAGACCTACCTGAAGGACGAGGGGGCGATGGAGGAGTTCTTCTCCGCCCAGGCCGCGCGCACGGTGAAGGTGGGTTGCGAGGACGGCACGGTGATCGAGGCAGAGTCGCTCACAGGGCTGCTCGAGCTACTGCACATCTATGTGCGTCGGCTCCATCGGCTCGAGTGGCGCTACCCACCCGCACTCCTGGACGCCTTCCTCACCGTGGCCTCCCAGACGGGCGAAGCGGCCACCCGAGAAGACCACGCGGTTCAGGCGGAGCTGCTGATGGAGCACCTGCGCGAGGTGTCCAAGGACGTTGGGGTGCAGAGGGTGGGTGTCGCGGAGGATGGGCGCTCGGTGGAGGTCCTGGTCGAATACCGCGGGGAGCGACGCAGCCTGCACTTCGGCAGTGCTGTGCTCGCGGAACGCACAGGGTTGGCCGATATCCACCGCCAGCTCACCGAACGTCTCAAGCTGCCGGTCACCCTGCGGGTCGGCAACACCGAGCGGGCCGTCGCCACCTTGCCCGACCTCCGGGAGGCGATCCTCGACCTCGCGCAGCGAGGCTACGATCTTCAGCGGTACAAGGGCCTTGGTGAGATGAACCCCGATCAGCTGTGGTCCACCACCATGGACCCGGAGAATCGCATCCTTCAGCAGGTGGAGGTCGATGATCTGCAGGCTGCGGACGAGATGTTCACCGTTCTCATGGGCGATGCGGTGGAGCCCCGGCGCGATTTCATCCAGAAGAACGCCTTGGCCGTGCGAAACCTGGACATATGAGGGACGGGAATGGCCCGAGCGCGGGCGCTGGGGATGGCGTGAGCGTGGCGTCCTTGCTCGACAGCCGGCTGTTGCTGGTCACGGGCAAGGGGGGCACCGGAAAGACCTCCTTCAGTGCCGCCCTGGCACTGCTGGGTGCCGTGAAGGGGCGTCGCACCCTGCTCTGCGAGGTGGACAACCATCGGCCGTCCATGGCGGCGATCTTCGGACATCCCCCCGGCCTCCGACCGGAAGAGGTGCTCCCGAATCTCGACCTGGTGAACGTGCACTGGGATGTAGCGATAGCGGACTACATCGAGCGCTACGTTCCCGCCCGCCGCCTGGTGACCCGCATTCTCAAGAACAAGCTGGTGCGCCGGTTCATCGACTTCACCCCCGGGGGGCGCGAGCTGTTCATCCTCTCCCGACTCACCGATTTCGCCGCGGACTACGAGTTGATGGTGGTGGACATGCAGGCCTCGGGTCACGCGTTCTCCATGCTGGACATCACCCGCTCCGCGCTCGGGGTGTTTCGCTCCGGGCCCATGCTCAAGCGCGTACGGGCGATGATCGATACCCTGCAGGCACCGGACACCCGGATGGTCTTCGTGTCCCTGCCCGAGGAGATGGTGGTCAACGAGACCATCGAGACCCGCGACCGCATGGTGCGCGGGAACCTCATCGGGGGTCCCCCCTTGGTGTTCCTGAACCGCGCCACCCTGCCGAGTCTGACCGAGGGGGAGCGCAGTCTTATCGCGCGGTTGTCCGAGCAGGATCTGGAGCCCCTGGCACGGGAGTTCGTGCGTGCGGGGTTCTGGGAGGACACCCTGGAACAAGCCACGGCCGCTGCCTATGAGCGGTTGGCGGAGGTCTTTCCCGAGCCGCCGGTGTTGATTCCTCCGGCCGGTGCTGGAGGGGTTCCCCGGCTGGTGGTGGCACGCATCGCGGTGCACCTCGGGCGGATGGTGGGGGTCACGCGCCGGGAGCTGCCGTGGATCTGAATCGCTGGCTACAGGACATCCACCTGGTGGTGTGTGTGGGCTCCGGGGGCGTCGGCAAGACCACCACGGCGGCCACCTTCGGCCTGTGGGGTGCGTTGCACGGGCGAAAGGCGATGGTGCTCACCATCGACCCGGCCAAGCGCCTCGCGAACAGCCTGGGCCTGTCCCGTTTCGAACAGGAGGGGGTGCGCATCGATCTGTCCCCCCTGGGCGAGGCGCGCGGTGAGCTGTGGGCCATGATGCTGGACTCGCGGGCCACCTTCGACGATCTCATCGGGCGCATCGCACCGACCGAGGAGATGCGGGACCGGATCTTCAGGAACGGGTTCTACCAACACATGTCGGAGGCCTTCGCCGGCACCCAGGACTACATGGCCACCGAGAAGATCTACGACATCGTGGCGTCGGAGCAGTACGACCTGGTCGTGTTGGATACGCCTCCGGTGAAGAACGCGCTCGACTTCCTGGAGAGCCCGGGACGGGTGGTCAACTTCTTCGACGAGCGCGTTATGAGCTGGTTCCTCCCCAAGGACAACGGCGGGGTACTCGGAGGACTGTTCGCAGGCACCTCCGCGGTGGTCCTGCGGCTGCTCGCCGCGGTGTTCGGTCGGGAGTTCGTCGAGGAGATGACCGAGCTCATGCGGGACTTCGAGGAGCTCTACGAGGGCTTCAGGAAGCGCCACGACGAGGTGCTTCAGATGTTCCGGGCCGAGGACACCGCGTTTGTCACGCTGTGCGCGCCCACCGAGTCCAGCATCGACGTGGCCGAATATTTCCAGGAGGAGCTGACGCGTCGCGGACTGCCTCGCGGCGGGGTGATCGTGAACCAGGTGCATCGGTGCGACGGCTCGACCCACGACGCCGACGCGGTGCTGGGCCCGGTGACGAGGGAGTTGGGAGAAGACCTCGGGTCGGCCACGGTCAGCTCGGTGTTGGCACGCCTGGGAATGGCGCACCGGCGACTGCACGAGATCGCCACTTCCGAGCAGGCGCTGGTCGAGCAGGTCCACCGCGCCGCCGCAGGTTCGGGGTACTACCAGGAGGTCCCACGCCTGGACACCGAGGTCAATGACCTGCCTACGCTGTACCAGGTGGGGCGGCACCTGTTCCTGGAACCCGCCGAAGAGATGGGCTGACCTGATCGATCGCGGCATGTCCGCGGGAGCAACGCATGGACCCTATCGCGCGCACCATCGTGCCCATCCGCATCCAAGACGAGATGCGGAACTCGTATATGGACTACTCGATGTCGGTGATCATCGGCCGGGCGCTTCCCGACGTACGGGACGGCTTGAAGCCGGTGCACCGCCGCATCCTGTACGCGATGCACCGCGAGGGGATGGGGGCCAGCAAGCGGTACTCGAAGTGCGCTGGCGTGGTCGGAGAGGTGCTCAAGAAGTACCACCCCCACGGAGACTCGGCGGTGTACGACGCGTTGGTGCGCATGGCCCAGCCCTGGAACCTTCGCTACCTGCTGGTCGACGGCCAGGGGAATTTCGGGTCGGTGGACGGGGACTCGGCCGCAGCCTACCGGTACACCGAGTGCCGGATGACGCGCCTCGCGGAAGAGATGCTCGTCGACATCGAGAAAGAGACGGTCTCGTTCTCGCCCAACTTCGACGGGAACACGGAGGAACCCGACGTCCTGCCGGCCCGGCTCCCAAACCTCTTGGTGAACGGTGCAGATGGCATCGCGGTCGGCATGGCCACGAAGATCCCGCCCCACAACCTCGGCGAAGTCATCGACGCTTGCATGGCCCTCATCGAAGACCCGGATCTGTCCGTTGCCGAGCTCATGCGGTTCATCCCAGCACCGGATTTCCCCACCGCCGGCACCATCTACGGCCGGAGTGGGGTGCGCGCCGCGTACGAGAGTGGCCGTGGTCGGGTGCTGGTCCGGGGGAACACCCGCTTCGAGGACCTGCCGAGCGGCCGGCGGGCCCTCATCATCGACGAGATCCCGTACCAGGTGAACAAGGCCCGGCTCATCGAGCAGATTGCGGACCTGGTGCGGGAGAAACGGCTCGAAGGCATCCGTGCGCTTCGCGATGAATCCGACCGGAGTGGCATGCGGATCGTGGTGGAGTTGAAGCGGGACGTGTTCGAGGAGGTGGTCCTCAACCACCTGTACAAGCACACCGCACTCCAGAGCACTTTCGGGGTGATCCTGCTCGCCATCGTGGACCAGCGGCCCCAGGTGCTGACCCTCAAGGAGATGCTGCAGCACTACATCGGGCACCGGCGGGACGTGATCCTGCACCGTGCCCGGTACGAGCTTCGGAAGGCGCGGGAGCGGGCCCACCTCCTGGAAGGCTACCGGATCGCGCTGGACAACCTGGACGAGGTGATCGCCCTCATCCGCGCCAGCGCGGATGTGGCCATCGCTCGGGAAGCGCTCATGGGGCGGTTCGAATTCAGCGAGGTCCAGGCAAACGCCATCCTGGAGATGCGGCTGCAGCGCCTCACTGGCCTGGAACGCCAGAAGGTGGAGGACGAATACGCTACGATCCTGGCCCGCATCGCGGAGTTGGAGGAGATCGTGGGTTCCGAGCCCCGTCTCATGGAGGTGGTGACCGAGGAGCTGGCGGAGATCCGCGACCAGTACGCGGATGAGCGGCGCACCCGCATCATGGACGCTGCGGGCGAGGTCAGCATCTGGGACCTGGTGGCGGAGGAGGACCAGGTCGTGACCATCTCCCACCTCGGCTACATCAAGCGGTGCAGCCCGGACGAGTGGCGGATGCAGCACCGGGGCGGCGTGGGCAAGAAGGGGATGACGACCCGTGACGAGGATTTCGTCACCTCCCTGTTCATGGCCAACACCCATGCGTTGCTGATGGTGTTCACCAACACCGGGAAGGCCTACCCCCTCAACGTCTACGAGGTTCCCGAGGCGGGGCGGAGCGCGCGCGGCCGACCGATCGTGAACCTGGTGCCCGTCGGGGAGAACGAACGGATCACAGCGGTGGTCTCGGTCCGCGACATCTCGGAGGAGTCCACCGAAGACCTCCTGTTCGTGTCCTGTCGGGGGATCGTCAAGCGAACACCCCTCCGCGACTACCGCTTCATCCGGCAAGGGGGTCTGATCGCGAGTGGCGTGGCGGAGGACGACGAGCTCAAGGTGGTCCGCCTGATCGCGGGGGACGAGGATGTCGACGTCATGCTCCTCGCCTCGAACGGCAAGTGCATCCGTTTCCCGGTGGAGCACGACCGCCCCTGGAAGGACACCATGCTCTCCGGTGCCCCGATCTTCAGCCGCACCGCGCGGGGAAACAAGGGCATCGCCTTGGAGGAGGGCGAGCACGTGGTGGATGCCCTGCTCGTGCCGCGGCTCGCGGACGAGACGCTGGCCGACGACGACGAGTTCGACTTGGAGCCCATCGAGGACGCGGAGCCCATCGAGGGAATCGAGGACGAGGAAATCGACGACGAGGAAATCGAGGTCGAGGAGTCCTGGGAGACGACGCTCCTCACGGTGACCGAGCTGGGATACGGGAAGCGGACGCCATTCCACGCCTATAGGCTCCAGAATCGCGCTGGAAAAGGGATCATCTCCCACGGGACAACCCCCAAGACCGGCGGGGTGGTGGGCGCACTGGAGGTGCGTCGTGACGACCAGCTGATGCTCATCACCGATACCGGCCGGGTGATCCGCATCCTCGCCGGCTCGGTGCGGTTGGTGAAGAGCCGGGCTTCCCAGGGGGTACGGCTGATGCGGCTGGAAGAGGGCGAGCGCATCGTGGACATGGCCAGGGTCGAGGACACCGACGAGAACGAGGACGACACCGAGGCATTGGAGTCGGAGGAGGAGTGAGCGGCGGCCGGAAGGTGGCCCGGGGATGCAGAGCCAACTACAATGACGGTTCTGTCCGCCTCCCGGGGGGTCTGTGCAGCAGCCCACGCATTCGCTGATTCAGCTCTTGTTCCCGAGGGCGAGCCGAGCGGGCTGGGTCCTGGGTGCGCTGGGGCTGTTGGCGCTCGTGGTCGTCTTCTGGTGGAGCCCGGTGTCCCCGGTGGCCATCGGCCAAGCTGATGCGCTCTTGGGCCAGGGCGACGCTTCTGCTGCGGCGCAGGCTTATGACCGCGTCGCGGCGCACAGTCCCTGGCGCCGCGTCCGGCAGGAGGCGCTCTACAAGGGCGCCTTGGTGTACGCACTCGAACTGCGCGATGCAGAGGGATCTCGTGAAAGGCTGACGCGTCTGGTGCGGTCGGGGCAGACCCACCGTACCGCGGACGCCTGGCAGGCCATCGGCCACCTGCGACTCGACCAGGGTGACATGCGTGCCGCGGCGCAGGCCTTTGAGAACGCTTGGGCGGCGGACTCGGCCTCGCCGCGGGCGGTCGACCGGTTGGAGCTATGCGCCCGCGCCCGCGCCGAGGGTGGGCAGATCCTGGCGGCGGAACGCATCTGGAAGAGGGTGGAGCGGGATTACGTCGAACGGTCGGCCACAGCGCTCCTGGCGCGCGCAGAGTTGCGCCTGGCCGAGGGCGATGCCGACGGTGCGCTCGCGCTGTACCAACGGGCGGAGAAGGCGGCCGTGGACCTGAACGTGGCGTCCGTGGCGCGGTTGGGAGCGGCCACGTGTCTCGAACGGATGGGTGATCTGGACCAGGCCCTGGCGGCAATCGACAGCCTGGACCTGCCCGACGAACTGCTGGAAGCCCGTCGCCAGGGCATTCTGGCGCGCCACGCCAAGAGCGCAGGCGCCCTTTGAGGTGCGGGTGCGCTGCGCCGCCGCTTCGCTGCTGCTGACCTTCGGCTGCATGGTCGGGCCGCAAGGTGACACCGACCAGTGGGTCGACACCTCGGACACGGACGATACCGACACGGACACCGGCCAGGACATCGCGGACATCGACCCCACCACGCTGCCCGCCGGGGACGAGCCATGTCGTGATCCGGTGCTGGTCCGGGTGGAGAGCGTCGTGGACGGCGACACGGTTCGGGTGGTGCGGGACGGGGGCGGGGACGAGACCATACGGATCCTCGGCGCGGACACCCCGGAGATTGGCTACGGCGGGGACCCTGACGAGTGCTGGGCCCAGCAGGCGCGCTCCTTCACCAACAACAGCCTCTACGGCGCGCGGGTGTGGCTCACCTTCGACGAGGAGTGTACCGACGGGTATTCACGAACGCTCGCCTACGTGCACACCGGGACGGCTGCGGACGATTTCTTCGATTGGTGGCTGCTCCGACAGGGACACGCGCGGGTGATGGTAATCGCGCCCAACAGCACCTTCCGCACCGAGTTCTTGTCTGCGCAGGCCTCGGCCGAGGCGGAGGAACTGGGCCTGTGGGGTGCGTGCCAATAGCGC
This sequence comes from Deltaproteobacteria bacterium, assembly GCA_019307545.1. Lineage (GTDB taxonomy): Bacteria > Myxococcota_A > UBA796 > UBA796 > JAFDJI01. The sequence continues at coordinate 14,055 of JAFDJI010000037.1, forward strand.
TCTGGGCAACGGGTGCGGTGCCCAGCGCATCTTCGCGGTACCCTGCGCAGAGAGCACGTGGAGAACGGCGCAGTGGCTCGGAGGCACATCGGCAGGGTCGAGTTCTACCTGGCGGCGGCACTGTCTGCGGTCCTGTGCCCGACGGCCGGATGGGCTCAGTGTGGAGCGAACGGGACGGTGCTGCAGACCGACGCCGGGGCGGTCCCGGCGGCAGAGTTGCGCCGGGAGGTGGAGCACCTCGAGGTGATCGGAACCGCCTGCCTGCCGCTGGTCTTCTCCCTGGATGTGACCGGGGTCCCGCCCGAAGAACCCTCGGAGCGCGCACTGTGGGCCGAGGGGGCAGTGAAACGGGTCGAGGCCATGTACGCCGCAGAGGGTTTTCCGGCCGCGAGGGCCTGGCACGTGCTCGACGAGGACCAAGTCACCATCGAGGTAGACGAGGGGCGGATCCACCGCATCACCTTCGTCGGGGCAAACTCACTCGAAAAGGTGTTGTACAGCGACAACGTGCATCTGCTGGCCGGCATCCTGTACGAGCCATTGCTCCTCCAGTCTCTCCAGACGCTGCAGGAGACCCAGGGTCTGCGCAGCGTGACCCACAGCTTGGCCGAGGGGGACGAGTTCCTCCCGAATCGCCTCGGATTCGTGGTTCCCGAGCGTGTGCTGACCGTGTACCTGATAGGGGACGAGGACCGCGGCTGGGGGTTCGGGTTCGAGGTCGAGGCACCATGGGGGCTCATGCTGCAAGGCAGCTACGATGCCCCAGGGCTGCTCGCGAACGGCGCACACTTCACCACGCGGCTCGCCCTTGCCTTTCCGGTGCACCAGTACGTCATCGAGGAGGAACCCAAGTTCCGGTGGGTGTACGGCAAGTATGGGTTGGACTACCGCTTCGCACCCTTCAGGGAGGGCCGGGTGTCCCCCCTGATCACCGCGCGTGCCTCGCTCGCGAAGTTCCAGCGGACGGACCTGGGTATCGAGAGCGTGTACGTGAACCAGAACGGCCTCCAGGCCAGCCTCCAGATCGAGATCTCCCGGGTACTCCGCCAGACCCTCGGAGTGCGCGTGGAGAATGCACAGGTCATCGACATCGACTTCCTGACGGAGGAAGGCACCTTCGACGAGCCGCGGTCCGCGGTTCGCGGCACCCTCGTGAGTGAGACCGAGGTGGAGTTCGACGACGGGACGCTCCGATCCGACCTGCGCGACCGGCTTGCGGTGGAGGCGAACGTAGCGATGAACCCGCTTGGGGAACTGCTTCTCCGAGCCAAACTCGAGGGCCAGTGGGCCATCGCGGTGGGGCACGACGACCTGCTCCTGAGGGCCCGGGGCCTGTACATCGCTGGTGACGTGCGCTTCTACCATGAGCGGCCGCTGGCCAGCCCGACCCAGCGGGTGTTCTTCGCCGACCGATACTGGGTGCGGGAGGCGGGGCAGGTGGAGGTGGCCTACCGAAAGCGAATCCGGAGGAACATCAAGCTGGGGCTGTTCCACGACCTGTCGGTGTTCGTGAACCGCCTGGACCCGGAGTTGCCCCTGGCGCTGGCCAACGGGGGAGGCCCGAGCCTGCACCTCCTCCTGCTGGATCAGTTCGCGTTCGACTTCTACTACGGCGTGGGGCTGTCTCCGGAAGGCCTCGGTCACAACATGTACTTGAAGCTCAGGACGGTCTACTGACCCACCGTCCCGGTTGGCGGGGCCATGGTCGCCCCGCCTCGTCCACGCTATTTCTCGAACTTGCTCTCCGAGGAATGTCATGCACTTCGACACCAGGTGCGTTCGGGCCGGAGTCCAGCCAGACCCCACCACGGGCGCCATCGTCCCCCCCATCTACCAATCCGCCACCTACGTCCTGGAGGAGGTGGGGCGCGACAAGGGGTTCGATTACACCCGTTCCTCCAACCCCACGCGTGCCGTCCTCGAGGCAGCCCTGTCCGGGGTCGAGGGGGCCGCCCATTGCGCGACCTTCGCCAGCGGGATGAGTGCCGTCGACGCCGTGTTGCGCACCCTGGACGCGGGCGACCACGTGGTGAGCTCGGACGATGTGTACGGGGGCGTTTCCCGGCTGTTCAACACGATTCTGGCCCGGCATGGCCTGTCGTTCACCTACGTGGACTCCTCCTTCCCGGAACGGGTCGCCGACGCCATTCGCCCGAACACCCGACTGGTGTGGATCGAGACCCCGACCAACCCGCTCCTCAAGGTGTCCGATGTGGCCGCGGTCGCCGCGGTCGCCCACGCGGCCGGCATTCCGCTCGGCGTGGATTCGACCTTCGCCACGCCGGCACTGCTCCGCCCGTTGGAGTGGGGTGCGGACATCGTCATGCACTCCACCACCAAGTACCTGTCGGGACACAACCAGATCATCGGAGGGGCGGTGCTCTCCGACGATGCCGCCTTCCAGGAGAAGATGCGCTACCAGCAGAAGTCGATCGGTGCCATTCCCAGCCCCTTCGACTGCTGGCTCACCCTGGCAGGGCTCAAGACGCTCAGCCTCCGCATGGCGCGCCACAGCGAGAATGGAATGGCCGTGGCCCGGTATCTGTCGGTCCATTCCAAGGTGGCGCGGGTGACCTACCCGGGGTTGAAGAGTCATCCTGGTCACGCCGTGGCGAAGCAGCAGATGTCCGCCTTCGGCGGCATGATCTCCTTCGAGCTCAAGGGGGGTCTCGAGGCGGGGCGGAGCCTCATGAACAGCGTCCGCTTGTGCTCATTGGCGGAGAGCCTCGGCGCGGTGGAGACCATGATCACCCACCCGGCGACCATGACGCACGCAGACGTCCCCCGCGAAGAGCGCCTCGCCCGCGGCCTCACCGACAGCCTGGTACGGCTATCGGTCGGCATCGAGTCAGCAGACGACATCATCGCGGACTTGGATGCTGCCCTCCACTAGCGCCGTTGACGCCGGGATTTGACGGGTGGAGTGTCTCCGCCGAGCCCGGCGTCAGCAGCGCCATTTGATGGAACTTGGACATGTGTTCACGGTCCACCCTCCCGGGTTACACGATGGGCCTCTCCAAGGAGATCCGATGCGTTTCAAGAGCCTGCTTCCCATTCTCGTCCTGCCGTTCCTCGTTGGTGGGTGTGCCAACAAGGCGGCGATCACCAAGGCGGAGTCCGCGGTGATGACCGACCCGAACGCGGTCGAGGTGTGGGTGATGCTCGGAG
>JAFDJI010000357.1 GCA_019307545.1 Deltaproteobacteria bacterium
CGCCCTGGGTGGCCTCCACAAAGGTGTACCGCTCGTTGCCGTGGGTCTCCTCGCTGCTGCTGGTGACGGTCCATCCGGCCTGGGTGAGCTTGGAGACCAGGATGTCCTTGGACACCTCCTCGATGGGGGTACCGACCAATACCAGCGTCCCGAGCAGGGCCGCCGACGCGTCTCCATCGGCAACGACGATCTCGAGCAGGGTGTCGGCCTCGACGAGCACGTCGCGGTCCGGCCCCGGGTGGGCCAGTCCGGTGTCCCCGGCAGTGGTGACGAAGACGGTGGCGAAGGTGTTGCCCCGCTCGAGGTAGCAGCTCACCTCGACGGTGCGGTCGTAGCGGTCGCGAGAGCAATCGTCGACGGTCCATCCCTGGGCGAGGGCGGCGCTTCGGATGTCGGCCTGGGTCCAGTGTGGCTCGACGGTTGGGCCGAAGCTGCCTCCGCATGCGAGGGACAGCGCGAGCAGGCCTCCGGCGAGGGCGACCAGGACGGGGCGGTCGGGCATGGGGGCTCCGGGGGGGTCGAAGCTGACATTGACTCGCCGAAGCAGTTCCCGCAAGCTCCCCAGGCAGACCCCGAGGAGGCGCAATGGTGCGAGGAACCTGGTTGACCCTGCTCGCCGTGCTGGCGGCGGCCCCGGCCTGGGCGGACGATGACGACCACGCGGTGGAGATCGCCGTCGAGGCGCTCCCCGATGCAGTGCGCAGCGCCGTCGAGGCACAGTGGCCGGGCGCGACGTTGCGCGAGGCCGAGAAGGAAGGCGACGAGTACGAGGTCGAGATCGACACCACCGCGGGGTTGCACCTCGAAGTCACCCTGAAGGCCGACGGGACCGTGGTAATGACCGAGGGGGAGGACGAGGTCGAGGTCGAGGACGACGACGACGACGACCACGACGACGACGACGACGACCACAACGACGACGACCACGACGACGACTGACCAATAGCCAGGGTCTGCTCTACCTCCTTGGCCGCTATCCCCATCCTTGGTTACACTTATGGTAGAGGAATGCCATGACAATTACCATCGATAGTGCCGGACGCCTGGTCGTCCCCAAGTCCATTCGTGATGCGGCCGGCCTCCGCCCGGGGATGCCGCTGGAGGTGCGGTTCCGCGACGGCCGCATCGAGATCGAGCCGGTTCCCGTCGCGGTGGACCTGGTCGACGAGGACGGGGTGGTTGTCGCGGTAGCGAGGGAGCCCGTCCCACCACTCACCACAGCGACCACCCGAGCGGTGCGGGACTCCATCCGTGATGAGCGAGGCTGAGGTGGCCGGGCTGGCGTTCGATACCAGCGTGATCGTCGCCGCGCTGCTGTCGTGGCACGAGCGCCACCAGGATGCGCGGCCCCTGCTGCAGCGCGCATTGCAGTCTGGTGAGCCCGTGATCGTGCCCCTCCCGGCACTCTTCGAGGCCTACTCGGTGATGACCCGCCTGCCCCCTCCCTGGCGGCTCTCCGTGCACGATGCCCACGCCCTCCTCGAGCGGACCTTCCGCGCTCGGGCAATCGTGCCGTCGCTGGACGGCAACCAAGCCTGGAGCCTGCTCGACGATGCCACGCGAGATCGGGTCTCGGGAGGCGCCATCTACGACGCGCATATCGCCGCCTGTGCACGCCTTGCGGGAGCGGACCGGTTGGCGACGCTCAACCCGCGGCACTTCGAGCGGCTCGAGTTGAAGGGCCTGCATTTGGTGGTGCCAGGCCCGGAGTGATGCCCGCGGCGTGCAGGACAATGCGCGTGGTAGAAGCCCCGCATGTCACGCACAAGCCTGCTCCTTCTGTCCCTCGCGCTGTCCGGCTGCGCCCTGCACGCGCTGGCCACCAAGAAGCGCTCCTACCCCGTGGTGGACGGCACCCTGGAGGCGCCGGGCCTCTCCGCCCCCGCCACCGTGTACCGGGACGCCTACGGGGTGCCCCACGTCCGTGCCGAGACCGAGACCGACCTCTGGTACGCCATTGGCTTCGTCCACGCCCAGGACCGCCTGTTCCAGATGGACCTCATGCGGCGGCTGGGGAGTGGGCGGGTGGCTGAGCTGGCTGGGCCTGAAGCCCTCGAGTACGACGCCTTCGTGCGCAGCCTGGGCCTCGTCGAGCGTGTCGAGGCGCAGATGGCCACCATCGACCCGCGGATCGTCGACGTCGGGACCGCCTATGCCGCCGGCGTCAACGCCGGGGCCGCGTCGCTACCGGCGTTGCCGGTGGAGTACCGGGTGCTCGGTCTGGACTTCGAGCAGTGGGTGCTCACCGACGCCACGGCGTCCATCCTGGTCAATTCCTGGGCGCTCGCGGAGAACCCGGTCACCGAGTTGGTGGCCTATGCGCTGCGGGACAAGCTGGACCGGGACGACCTCGAGGCGGCGCTGCGCTGGGACCCGGAGAGCCCGGAGATCGACCCGTGGTGGGACGAGGTGCGCACCGCGCAATTCGGCGACTTCACCCCCGAATTCGAGGGGTTCATGGAGTTCTTCTGGGGGGTCCAGGTGCCCTCGCGGTCCAACAACTGGGTCATCGGACCCGAGCGCTCGGCCGACGGGGCGCCGATCCTCGCCAGCGACCCCCACATGCCCCAGATGGTCCCGAGCATGTGGTACCTGCTCGAGGGGCGGGGCGGCGACACCCACATTGCGGGGGCCACGGTCTCGGGGGTGCCCCTGGTGAGCATCGGCCACAACGGGCAGGTGAGCTGGGGGGTCACCAACGTGATGACCGACTACGTCGACTTCGCGGTCCTCGAGCGCGCCGGGGAGCGGGGGTATGTGCTCAACGGGGAGACGAAAGAGCTGGACGTGTCGGCCGTCGAGGTCGAGGCACGGGGGGGCAAGACGGTGACCCGCGAGGTCTATTGGACCGAGGTGGGGCCGGTGATCACCCAACTCGAAGGGACCCACCTCATGGCCCTGCGCTGGCACGTGTTCGAGGTGGAGGACCACACCCCCGACGTGCTCCTGGCCCTCCAGCACGCAAAGACCGTGGACGACCTGCTCGCCCTCGGCCCGTACCCGTCCGTGCTCTCGCAGAGCTTCGTCGCCGCCGACACCGAGGGGCACATCGCCTGGCAGACGGTGGGGTCGATGCCGCGCCGGACGGGCTACACCGGGCGCGTCCCCTACCCCGCGTCGGAGCCCGGATTGGGCTGGGATGGCTGGGTGGCGCTCCGTCCTGGCCTCAAGGACCCGCCGCAGGGGTACGTGCACACCGCCAACAACCGGCCCGACCACCCCGACGCCCACACCATCGGCACCGGGTTCATGCCGCCGTGGCGGCAGGACCGGATCGCGGCGCTGGTCGAGGCCACCGCAAAGCACACCCCGGAGACCGTCTCCGACACCCAGTTGGACCTGCTGGACACCCACGCCGAAGCGATGCTGCCGGTGCTCCTCGAGGGCATCGACCCCGACCACAGCGCCTGCGCACGGACCCTGACCGACTGGGACTTCGAGACGGACGCCGACTCGCGCGGAACGGCGGTGTGGGCGGTGTTCTACGACCGGCTGGTGCGCGAGGCCCTCCGGGATTCGCTCGACGAGGAAGAGCTGGATCTGTACGCCATGTCGATGATGCCCGGCCGGGCCGTGGTGGACGCGGGGCTGGAGCACTACGTGGAAGACCGCTCCGCCACTATGGAGCGAGCGCTGGACGAGACCTGTGCGTGGCTCACCGACCGCCTGGGCCCCGACCCCACCCAGTGGACCTGGGGGGCGTTGCACCCGCTGCACGTCCGCCACCCCTTCAGCGAAGCGACCAAGCTCCTGTCCGGGTGGGACATGCCCGAGGTGCCCTACCATGGCACCACCCAGACGGTGAACGTCGGGGGATACGTGTGGCACGGCGAGGAGCCCCTGGAGACCAAATGGCTCGCGTCGATGCGGCTGATCGTGCCGATGTCCGACCCGGGACAGGCCACCTTCGCCAACCCGGGCGGCCAATCGGGCCACCCCGGCCACCCGCACTACGACGACCTGTTCGAGACCCACGTGGCGGGGGGCCGGGTGCCGCTTTGGTTCCACGACGAGGATGTGAAGGCGAACGCGGTGGAGGTGCTGGAGTTGGTGCCCTCGGGTCCGCCGGCGGTGCCCGATCCGGTACAGACCGCTACCCCGGTTGCCGTGGAGCTGGGCGACTTCGATCGGTTGTGGGTAGACGACGACCCGGCGCTCACCGAATCGCGTTTGCAGGCAATGTGGCCCGCGGCACGGGTTCACGGCTCCGATGAATACCGGATGCAGCTCGAGACCCAGATCGCGCGGGTGTGGGCGCTCCAGGGACGGTTCGAGGAGGCACTCGCGCTTCTGGATGCGGTGGACGGGCAGCTCACCGAGGAAACGCCGGTGGCACGGGAACGGGCGACGCTGGAGCGAGAGCGGGTCCAGCGGCTAGCCGAAGAGGTACGGTAGACTCCAACCCCCACGGGAGGCCTGAATGGTGCGTGTGGAAGGGCTGCTGGCCCTCGTCTTCATCCTGTGCGCGGCGTGCGGAACCGAGGACGACACGGACGACACGGACGAAGGCTTCTGTGGCGACGGGGTGACCGATCCCGGTGAGGAGTGCGACGACGGCGAGGACAACACCGACAGCTGTGCCGAGCCCGGTTGCGAGTACTGCACCACCGACTGCGAATCGGAGATGACGCCCGACGACGCGCCGCCTCTGGTGGTGTCCACGGGGCCCACGGTCGACGAGGAGACGGTCGCGGTGGACGCGACCGTCTCGGTGACCTTCTCCGAGGCGATGGACGACGCGACGATCACCGACGCCACCTTCCTCGTCGACTCCGACGAAGGGTCGGTGGAAGGGACGGTGACCGCAACCACAGACACCGCAACCTTCAC
>JAFDJI010000358.1 GCA_019307545.1 Deltaproteobacteria bacterium
CCCTCGACCAGGCTGTGCCACGCCACGCTGTGGCGGGTGAGTTGCCAGGAATCCAGCTCCATCGGATGGCACATTCCGCAGACCGCGTTTCCGTGGTACTCGCCCGGCCGAAAGGCGGACCAGGGCTCGTCGGCCAGCCGCAGCTCCACCATTACGTCCTGGCCGCGCTGGTAGGGGTACCAGCCGTCCACCACCAACACCTTGCGGCCCTTCTTGCGCACCAGGAGCGCGGACGGGGTGCCCCGCACCCCGAGGGCCGCGACAATGGACCGGTCTGCATCGCGGATCAGTGGGTAGGTGACCTGGTGCTCGACCCTGTAGGCATCCACCGAGCCCTGGGTGGCGCTGCCGCTGGCGATGCCCAGGACCGAGAGGCGCCCCCGGAGGCGCTCTGCAAGCGCGTTCAACTCGGGCTGTGCGGTCACGCAGTGGGGGCAGCCCGGGGAGAAGTACACCAGGAGCGTGGTCTCTCCCAACTTGTCCGCCAGGCGCCGCGGAAGCCGGATGACGGGCTCCTCCGGCATCCCCTCGAGCACGACCACCCCATTCGCCGCGGGCGTGCCCTTCGTCCAGCCGCGGGGGTCGGGGGAATCGGCCGCGGAGACGGTGCACCAGAGCGCGAAGAACAGCAGGAGCAACGGGAGCAGCGGGTACTTCAGGTCACCCTCCTTGGGGCTTGGCTTCCAATTCGAGCACCCGGTCCCGAGCACCTTCTGCGCGCCGCCGCACCCAGGTCCGGCGCGGGTCTATCGATAGGGCGTCGCGCCACGCCGCGTACGCACCGGCGTCGTCCCCCGCCTCGGCGAACATATCTCCCTCGGCAACGAGTCGATCGGCCAGGGCGCCACACCCGGCCCTCACCCGCAGGTCGCGGTGGTCCCATCGCCGGGCCTTCTGGGCCGCCTCGAGGCCGTCGTGGGGACCCAGGGCCTCGGCCCAGTCGACGTAGCAGCGGGCGAGGGCGGGCGCGATGGCGCGCGATGCGCTGGCCTGCCAGCGGTGGTCTGCGGCGAGGAACCGGCGTCCAGTGGTCCACAGCACATCCGCCTGCCCACAGTCCCCGCTCGCGGCGGTTTGGAGCGCGCGCGCCAGGTGGTCCGCCGCCCGAGCCATCGCAACCGACTCGGGGACTACCTCCACCACGCCCGACCACCGGACCTCACCGCGAGCAAGGCGTGGGTCGTCGGGCAACGAAACCCCCGGCGTGGCGGCTGCCCCGATGACGTGGCCCTTCTCCCCCTCGCCCACCAGCACCAACCCGAGGTCGTAGGACCCCTCCTCGAGGTCGGAGGGAAGCGGCAGGGAATGCCGGCCAAAGATCACCTCTCCTCGCCGCCACTTCCTCAACTCGAGCCAGTCGTACGCGGGCGGGATCTCCCACACCACCAGCCTGTCGCCAGCGGAGAGAAAGAGCCAGGCACGGAAGGGTGTCGCGATGCCCCTGCGCTGCCAGCCCAACTCCACGTACAGGCTCTGACCGGCGGCCACCTCGGGCGCCGGGATCTCCCAACCCGCCAGGGTCAACCCCTTGGTGAACCGAACCTCCCGACCGGGCGTCCCCTCCCATTCCGCACCCACGAAGAGGCGTTTGTGAACGTGGTTGCCGGCGTGCTGCGTTCGAGGGCCCACCGGGTAGGGCTCGATCTCCACGTAGTCCATGAAGTCCCGATGGGAGGCCATGCGGGTCCGGGAAGCCCACCCGCCGTGCACATGCGCGAAGTCGGGTTGGCGCTCCTCGTAGACGTACTGCTTGACGAAAGGCTTCTCCCACCGATGGTGGCCCATCGGGACGTCCACCAGACCCGCCATGTCCACCAACTCGAAGCCGGAGAACCACATGTGGGCGCCCATGTCCACCTCGAGCAGCGACACCCGATCCATGTGCAGTCGGTCCGCGGCTCCCTGCATGTAGGTCACCCGTCTTCCCACGTCGTACGGGCCGGTCTCGGGGAGGCCGATCCGGAACCCGCTGTGGACCGCCCCGATCACCAACGGGGTCCCGATGAGCACCACGAGAACCCCTTGGGCGAAGCGCCACCGTCGGGACCCCACGGGCGAGGCGATGCCCCCGAGGCGTCGCACCACCGCGTGGACGCCATCGATGTAGAGCACCGCGATCGGCACGATGCCCATGGACAGCCAGCGGTAGCCGTCCATCCAGTCCCCGCCGGTGTAGAGCGCGAAGAACAGCGCGGTGAACGCGAGGAACCACGCGAGGACCCGGCCCATGTCCCCCCGGCGCTCGAGCCCGACTCCTGGCGCCAACAGGACGAGGGTGGCGAGGCCGACCACCCGCAGGGCCACGAACCACTCCGGCTCATCGAAGGCCGGCCAGAACGGCAACAGGTCCTTCGTCCAGGTCAGCCCCGGGAGCAGCAGCGCGAGCAGGATCAGGGCCAGGGAAAGTCCAGTTATACCTCGTAAACCGCGGAGCCCGGTCTGTCCGAGCACATAGATGGGCAGCAGGAAGCCCTGGCCGGTGGACAGCGCGTAGCTGCGAAGGTACCGCCACCCCCGGGTGCCCCATTTCAGCGGCTGGAACCGGTCCCCCTCGACGAGCTTGGCGTAGTAGGTGTTGGGCAACTCCCACGCGAAGTACGCGAAGCGAAGCGCGTGGAACGCGGCGAAGGGCGCTCCGAACAACGCCCCCCACTGCCAGGCCCAACGCCAGGCCGCTCTCCCACCGCGGTTGTTGGCAATGAACACCAGGCCGAGGAACCCTGCGACCGCGGCATACAGGGGCGCTTCCGGGCGGGTGATCGCCAACAGGAAGAACGGCAGGGCGGACCACGGGGTCCGGGCCTCCGCCTCCTCCGCGATCAGCAGTACCGCGCCGAGGGTGAGCAGGAAGCCGAACAGTGCGTTCTCGAGTCCCGAGGCACACCATTGGACGAACTGCGGTGTCACCGCGAGCATCAGCGGGACCAGCACCGCAAACCGGCCGGCCTCGCGAGGGAGGAGCCGGCGGCCCCACAGGTAGGCCAGGGGAAGTGTCGCCACCCCGAGCAGGGCCCCAAACAGCTTGGCCGCGATCCATGGGCTGATCCCAAGGAGCCGCGTCGCCGCCAGGAGCAGGGTCCAACTCGGGTTGGAGAACCCCTCCACCGGCTCACCGCCCGGATACGCCACCAGACCCTCCCCCGTCGCGGCATTGCGCGCGAAGGCGAAGGTGATGGCCGCGTCCTCGATGAACCACGTCGAGTACAGGGCGAAGTGCAGCAGGAACAGGGCTGCGCAGAGTCCAACCCCATGCCACTGGGATTTCTCGTCCACCGACAGCCGGAGCCAGGCTCGGACCAGGTGCTCGCTCACCGGCCCTCTCCCTCGACCTTGGGGGGCACCTCGGGCGGGGTCGTTTGCTCCTCGTCCGGCTTCAGCTTGCGGCGGCGCTCCTCGCGGGCGCGACGACGCTCCTCTGCCTCCGCGGCGGCGCGTGCCTGGGACTCGGAGTCCAGGCCGAGGCGGTAGTCGCGTGCCTCCTCGGCGTACCGGCGCGCGAAGGACCGCGTGGCGTCTATGCGCAGCACATCCGAGAAGCGTCGATAGGCAGTCTCCCAGTCCCTGCGGTCGCGCGCATCCATCGCGTCAGCGTACAGGGCGTCGGCCACCGGGCGCGCCGCCTTGCGCAGGCCGGGGGTGCGGTGGTCCCACCAACGGGCACGGGCGAGGTGCTCCACCACTTCTACGCGGGCAGTGTCCGTGCGGGATTGGCCGAGCCAGCAGGTGGATAGGGTGCGGGCCACCATCGGGCGCACCCGGTTCCGCCACGGGTAATCGCGTGGACGTCGCCAGCGCAGCCGCTCCCAACCCTGCTCCGCGGCCTCGCACCGCAATGCCGACGCGTCTCCTTCCAGGCCAGCGAGGTCTCGGGCCAACCCCGCCTCGTACGCCTCTCGAGACACGACGGTGAGCAGACCGGGCCAGCGAACCTCCCCAATAGCGAGGCGCGGTTCCGTGCCGTCCCCACCGACGACGACGGTTGGGGCAGGCACCACCTCGGGTGCCAACACGACGCCCTCACCGTTCAGGACCACCAGGCCCAGGTCGTAGGTCCCCAGGGGAAGATCGGACGGCAGCGGCAGGGCATGCTTGCCGAACACCACCTCCCCGGGCTCCCACTCGTGCGGGAAGTACCAGTCGTACCCTGGTGGAATCGACCAACTGTGCACGGACTCCCCGTCCGCGATGAACGCGAGGACCCGGAAGTCCTCGGCGGGGGGCCGGCTCCCCCCACGCAAGGCCAGCTCCATGTAGAAGTTCCCCCCCGGGGTGCCCTCCCCGAGCGGCACCTCGAGCCCTTCCACAACGATGTCTTCCGGGAAGAACACCACCCGATCCGGCGAGCCGGCCCAGTCGTGGGTGATGAACAGGTCCCTGCGAATGCGGTTTCCAAGGTGCAGGCTGGACCTTCCGGTGGGGTAGCCCGGAATCTCCAGGTAATCGCGCTTGTACTCGGGGTGGTTCTTCACCCCGGTCTTCCGCTCCCATCCGCCGTGCAGGTGGGCGAAGTGGGGCTTGCGCTCCTCGAAGATGTACTCCCGGATGAAGGGCTTCTCGTAGTCGTGATGGCCCATGGGCACGTCGACCAGGCCGGCGATGTCCACGATCTCGTGCCCGGACCAGTACATGGTGCCGCCCATGTCGACGTCGAAGTCGACCACGTGGTCCAGGTGCAACCGGCGTTCCACGTACCGCATGTACATCACCCGGTGGCGGATCTTCTCCGGGGTGGTCTCGGGCTTGCCGCGGTACCAGACGAGGTTGTTGATGGCGGGTGGGAAGTGGAGCACGAGCAGGATGAGCGCCACAAGTCCGGCCAACACGCCCCA
>JAFDJI010000359.1 GCA_019307545.1 Deltaproteobacteria bacterium
CAGTAGGATGGCCATCACCCGGGCCACTTGGAACAGACGTATCCACAGCGCGGTGATGAGGGTGAAGCCCACCGCCGCGATGGTCACCTGCAGCGCCCCCGAGAAGTCACGAGCGGTGAGCACATCCCACAGGTGGGGGGCACCCTGACGGGCCAGCACCAGGCTGACATAGGCCATCGCCGCCGCAGCTACGGCGGCGATCAGGGCGCGGCGCCGAAAGTCCTCCCTCAGCCGAGCATCCTGCGCCTCGACGGTGAGGTACACCGCCGCCAGCAGCGAGAACAGGGCCAGGGTGAACCCACCGATGGCGAAGGGGAAGGGGGCCAGCCAGGCCGAGAGGAAGTCTGGCACGACCCGACCTCCGGCATCCATGCGGATGGCACCGCTGGAAACTGCACCAGCGCACACCCCGAGCATCACCGGGGTGTACAGGCTGGAGATCGCGAACACCCGGCTCCACCGCCGCTGCACGTCGTCGTCCTGGGAGTCGTAGGCGCGGAACACGAACGACGACCCGCGCAAGCAGATGCCAAGCAGCATCAGGGCGATGGGGATGTGCAGCACGGTGGTGATTGCGGCAAACGCCTTGGGAAGGGCCACGAAGGTCACCACAATCGCGAAGATCAGCCACACGTGGTGGGCCTCCCAGATGGGACCGATGGCCTTCGCGATGAGCCGTCGCTGCTGCTCGCCGCGCGGTCCGATCGCGAACAGGTCCCACACCCCTCCCCCAAAGTCGGCGCCTCCGGAGAGGGTGTAGATCACCAGGGCCGCCAGCAGCACCCCGATGACGATCCCCTCAAGCCCCGTCAACGGTCGCCTCCCCGTCCTCGACGAAGGCGTCCGCTTCTGGGCTCATGAACACCTGACGGCGCATCAGGAACACCACCGAGACTCCCAGGAACAGGTACAGCGCTGTGAGCACGGCGAAGGGCACCACCAGCCCCGGCATGGGGGTCACCGCGTCCTCCGTCCGGAACAGACCCCATACCACCCAGGGCTGCCGTCCCACCTCGGTGACCACCCACCCAGCCTCCACCGCCACGAACCCGAGGGGGCTGGTGCACGCCAGGAGATACAGGTACCAGCGCGAATCGGGCAGGCCGCGGCGCCTCACCGCCAGCACCCCACCCAGGAGCGCAGTCAGGGCGAGCGCGACCCCACACCCGACCATCACCTGGAAGGCCAGGTGTACGGGCAGTACGGGCGGGCGCTCGTCCACCGGGATGTCCTTGAGCCCGACCACCTCCGCGTGGGGGTCGCCGTGGGCGATGAAGCTCAGCAGGTAGGGGATCCGGATCGCGAAGCGCGTCTCCTCTGCCTCCTCGTCCGGCCAGCCGCCGATGAGCAGCGGGACAGCGGAAGCGGTCTCCCAGTGCGCCTCCGCGGCGGCGAGCTTGGCGGGCTGGTACTCGGCCACGAACTTGCCAGACAGGTCCCCGCTGGCCACCAGTGCGAGCGCAAAGACCGCGCCCACCGGGAGCGCGATCCCAATGGCGCGCCGGTGAAAGGGGTTCTCGATGTCGCGGAGAAGCATCCCCGCGTGCAGTCCTGCCACCGCGAACCCCACCGTGGCAAAGGCCGCCAACGTCATGTGCAGGGTCTCGGAGAACGCGGCCGGGTTGAGCATCGCGGCAAAGGGGTCCACATAGGCAAGCTGGTCTCCGACCAGGATGAACCCTGCCGGCTGGTTCATCCACGCATTGGCGGTGACCACGAAGACCCCAGAGAGCGCTCCAGAGAGGAGCACCATGCACCCGGCGAAGAGGTGGGCACGTGGGGAAACCCGCTCCCAGCCGTACAGGTAGATCCCCAGGAAGATCGCCTCCAAGAAGAAGGCGAAGCCCTCCAGGGAGAACGGCATCCCGATGATCGGACCGGCGAAGGCCATGAACTCCGGCCACAGCAGCCCCAACTCGAAGGAGAGCACCGTGCCGGAGACCGCGCCCACCACGAACAGGATCGCGGTCCCCTTCCCCCACCGCCGCGCCAGCTCCAGGTACACGCGCCGACGGGTCCTCAGCCACGAGGCCTCGGCGATGACCATGAGCAGTGGCAGGCCGATGCCCACCACCGCGAACACGATGTGGAACGCGAAGGCCATCGCCATCTGGGATCGGGCGGCGAGCAGGTCGGTCATGGCGTTGGCCGGGAGGCTACCAGGGGGGCTCGACGTCTGCGGTCACTTCCTCCCATGGCCCTTCGAGGTCGAGCACACGGGTGCACGGGCGGCCCGCATTGAAGGTCGAGACCTCCTCCTCGGAGAACGCGTGCTCGGTGCCCTGGACCTCTTCGCGGAGGAAGGCTTCCACCGCTACCCGCACCCGGTCACCCCATAGGGTCTCGGTGCGGGACCCCCAGAATTCGAGGAGCGCGGCCTTGCGCTCCTGCACCGTATCGAGGGTCGGTCCCCCCGAAACGGGGACGCCTTCGTACCACAACCCCTCCAGGCGCTCCGGGAGGGTGTTGACGGTGGACTCGGTCTCCCGGTCGGCCACCCGGTCGCCCAACTCCTGTACGTCCACGTACGCGGTTTCCAGGGTGCGCACCTTCTGCGCCTCCAGCTTGCGCCCACTCACGAGTTGCCCACCGGCGGAGATGCACGCCCAGGGGTAGACCAGACAGCCGACGTAGGCGAGCGGGCTGTTCTCCTTGGCCCAGGGCATCTCCGGGCCCCGCACCTGCACGGGTCGACGCTTCATGCGCAGCCACCCGTCACGGTACAGCCGGATCTCACCCTTCCAGGGCTGGGCGGCGCGGATGCGCAGGTACTTCCCCTTGTCCTCCACCTCGGTGTATCCCTCGTCCGCGAGTGCCTCGATCACCTGCTCCCTCGCATGCTCCACCCGCAGGTCGCCGTAGACCCACAGCTCGTGGATCACCTCCCCGTCCTCCACCCGGGTGGTCAGGGGCTCGAGGGGCTCCTCCTCTGCCGCCACCGGCTCCTCCGGAACAGGTTGCGGGTCGGTGCCTTCACCAGAAAGGGCACCGCCAATCAGGAGGAGAAGCAGCGGAATCACCACGCCTCCCTGCACAGCGGGGGCCGGCCGAAGCGCTCCCGCTCGGCGAGCGCCTCCTCCAAGGCCGCGAACTGGCGGACGTCGCTTCGGGGGTGTTCGGCGAGCAGGTTGGGCGAAGTCGCCAGGGCCAACTGCACGAAGCCGGTGTGGCGGTCGCGCAGGAGGACGAACCGCCACCCGAGGTCGTGGGGCCCCGGGGATCGCTGCCAGGCGTCACGGGACCAGTTGGCCTCGAAGCGCCACGCCCCCTCCGGATCGAGCATGAACACGCCCGCGGGCCCCTGCCGCGCGAGCTGCTCGTCGAAGGGATTGCAGAACTCCACCGAGACCTCCCGGCTGGAACGTATCCAACGTGGGCGTTCCTGGTGACCGATACTCACGCCGGAGGTGAATGTGAAACCGGCCCAGTGCTTCCTGGTCCTTTTCGCCCGCGCCCCGTCGCTGCACGCCCTCGATTCCCACCTGCGGGCGCTTGGCAAGCTCCGTCGCCACGACGGTGCGCCCGGCGCACACTGGGCGGAAGGAGGCCCCAGCCTGGTCCTGGACCTGCACGGTTCGGAGATCCGTGTGGACGGGGTGAAGCGGCCGTGGCCACGAATCCCCAACGACTTCGCCCATGACGAGGGGCTCGCCGAGAAGTTCGCCGAGGGGTGCTTTGGTCCCTTCACCCACCCCGAGAGCTACTGGCGCGCCCTCGACCATCCCTGGACCTGGAAGGAGTCCCATGAGATCGCGCCGCGGCACCAGGCCTTCGTGCGACTTCGACTGTACCGATCCGGAGAACCGGCTCCGGTCTCGGAGCTGATGGCGCTCACCCGCGCCGCCGTCGCGGTGATGGGAGACTATGGGGCACTGTGCTTCTTCGCCCCCGGCGGCGAGGCTCTCCGCGCCATCGACACGGTGCAACGGGAGCTCAAGCAGATCGGACCGACCCCGGCGCCGGTGGACCTGTGGACCAACACCCGCCTCGCCTCCTACGGCGGTACTGCGCAGATCATGGACACCGTGGGCATGTCCCAGCTCGACCTGCCCGACCTTCAGGCGCAGTACTCCACGAACCGCATCGGGTATCGACAGGTGGACGCCTTCCTCCGGAACCTGTGCCTCTACCTGATCGACAAGGGGGACGTCCTCCGGGACGGCGACCGCCTCCCCGGTCCCGATGGCGCGGACTGGGAGGTCCAGGCCATCGCGCAGTCCCTGCTCGAACCCTGGCGACCGGTCCTGCAGCTGGTCTCCGCGGGTGGCCCGCAGCGGCCCGCGACCCTGGAGCACCGCCGCGAGCAGTAGACTACCGACCCCTCGGAGAGCGACCCATGCTCCGCTTCGTGCTGGTGATCCTCCTGTGGTCGGTGCTCGCCCCCCTCCTCGGCACGATCCACTTCCTTTCGCGGGCACGTAGTCCGCACTGGTCCTGGCCCTACCACCTGTTCGCACTGTTCATGCAGCGCGTCACCCCCGCTGCAGTAGCCCTCCCCCCGCGACGGCTCCGCAACCTCATGGAACGTGCGGGCGCCCTCTTCGTCCGCCTGATCGCGGGTCGTCCACGCCGTGTCGAGGTGGGCGGCGTGCCGTGCGCCTGGTTCGGCCGTCGGGACGAAGGACCCGTGGTGATCTACCTGCACGGCGGGGGGTACGCGGTCGGCTCACCGAACACCCACGGGCACCCCCTCGCGTTGCTCGCTCGGATGACCCGCACCCGCCTGCTCGCGATCGACTACCGACTCGCCCCCGAGCACCCCCACCCTCACGCCCTCGAAGACGCCCTGGCTGCCTATCGAGCACTCCTCGACACGGGGGTTTCCGCCG
>JAFDJI010000360.1 GCA_019307545.1 Deltaproteobacteria bacterium
CTCGGGCAGCGTGGTTGCCATCATGGCGTCGTGCATCGCGAGGAGAGGGGTCGCGAGTTGTTCGCGCGAGCGGGTCTGGAAGGACCACCCGAGCACCACCTCCTCCGGATCGAGGTCGAGGGCCGCGATGGCCTCGTTCACCAACTCGAAGTCCTCCCGCTGGGCCTCCACCGCGTCGCTGTCGGTGGCAATGCCATCGCGCAGGGCGCGGAAAGCCTCGGTGGGCCGGTGGGTCGCCCCATCCGCCGTCCGCAGGCCGTCGCGCAGGAGGACCACGTACCGGGTACTCGGCTCGAGAGCGAGGTGCGGGCGGATGATGAGCGCCTGCCGGACCACGATCGTGGTTTGCAGGTCTACCTCGGCGAGGGCGGGGACGGGCTCCCAGGTACCCTCCTGCAGCACCATCACCGGGCTGTCGGGTTGCAGGGTGGCCCCCTGGTCAGTCGGATCGGGCAGGGAATCCGGGTCGACCCCACCCGCGAGGGCCGCGAGAATGGCGGGGATGCGGCTGTAGCCGTCCACGTGGGCCCAGGTGGCGGGCTCCAATCCCGCGGGCAGGGCCTCGGCGGGAAAGGAGATGCTGCGCCGGGTCGGGGTAGACGGGTCGTCCTCGAGGTAGAAGTCGGACGGGAAGGGGTACATGGCCACCCCGGGCACCAGCGGGTTGCCGCCAGGCAGGTTCGGGAGCCCGGTGATCATGGGCTCGCTGCAGGCGGCGAGCAGGAGCAGGAGCGGGGAGGGGCGCAGCGGGGCCATCGCGACTCCGTGGGCAGAACCGCGGCAATTAACCCATCGACCGGGGTTGCGGTATCCTCCCGCCCTTCGCGACCCTACTCGCTCGGAGGTTCGGGACCATGAGCTCCGTCGCGCCCAATCCCTACGACCAGGTTCCCTACGAAGGCCACGCGTACCCGTCGTCGGCCCCGGACCGGCTGGCGCTGATGGCCATCCTCTTCGGGATGGACCCCGCCCCACCGGAGCGGTGCCGGGTACTGGAGATCGGCTGCGGATCGGGCGGGAATATCGGACCGCTCGCCTGTCTGTACCCGGAATCCACCTTCCTGGGCTTCGACCTGTCCCGGGTTCAGGTCGAGGAGGGAAGGTGCTTCCTGGAACCCTTCGGGCTGGGCAACATCGAGTTGTTGCAGGCCGACATCATGGACGTCGACCAGCAGCTCGGGACCTTCGACTACATCATCTGCCACGGGGTCTACTCGTGGGTGCCCGACGCGGCCCAGGACCGGATCCTCGGCCTTTGCAGGGACCACCTGGCACCGCAGGGCGTGGCCTACGTCAGCTACAACACGTACCCGGGCTGGCACATGCGCGGGATGATCCGCGACATGATGCGGTTCCACACCGCCGACTTCACGGACGCGGAGCACATGGTCGACCAGGCGCGTGCGCTGCTGGACTTCCTGGCAGAGGCGCATCCGAAGGACTCGAAACACCCCTACGCAATCCTGCTACATCGCGAGGCCAAGCGGCTCCGCGGCCTGCCCTTCGACTACCTCTTCCACGACTACCTGGAGGAGCACAACACGCCCGTCTACTTCCACCAGTTCGTGGAGCGGTTCCAGGCCCACGACCTGGGCTACCTGGGGGAGCCCAGCTTCCCGGAGATGTTCCCCACCCACCTGCCTCCTCACGTCCAGGAGATCCTGGGTCGCATCGGTACCGACCTGTTCAAGGTCGAGCAGTACATGGACTTCGTCGTCAACTGTGCATTCCGCGCTTCCCTGCTGGTGCACGACGCCCAGCCGCTCGAGCGGAGCATCGATTGGCACGCCATGACCCAATTCCACATCGGTTGTGATGGGCGGTTCCTGGAGGATCCGGGCGACCTCTGCTCGAAGCATCCGGTGGAGGTCGCGCGGGGCGAGGCGCGGATGACCGTCTCCGCACCCCTGTTGAAGGCGGCGTTCCAGGTGCTCATCGATGCCTGGCCCCGTAGCGTGGGCTTCGAAGACCTGTTGCGGGATGCACTGGCCCTGGTCGGCGCCACGGGAGACGAGGCAGAGGGTCGGCCGTTCATGGGGGATGCGGTCCTGATGTGCTTCCGGGATCGGCTGATGGAGGTCCGGGCATCTCCGGCGCTGGCGGGAACGCTCACCGAGCGACCGACGGTGTTCCCGTGGGCGCGCGCACAGATCGTGGACGGCGCCTCCCGCCTCACCAACCTGCGGCACGAGTGCAGGCCCTCCGGCGACAGCGTTCGCTCCATCCTCCATCTCCTGGATGGCACTCGCGACCGGGAGGGGGTGGTGGAAGGGTTGATGGCGCAGGCGCGACAGGGGCAGGTCACCCTGCGGTCGCCCGAGGGACAGCTCGTAGAGGACCCGAACGATCTTCGGGGCGTGTTCGAGGACGCGGTGGAGGCTACCTTGCAGCTCGCGGAGCGGTCGTCGCTGATCCTGGGGTGATGGGGAGCGCGTATACTGCGCCTCATGTCCGATCCCACTCTCCCCCCCCTGTACGACCGCTGGATGACCAACCACTTGCCGGGTCCGGTGACGCCCGAGCCCCGCGCGACGTGCGAAGACTGCGTGATGTGCTCCAAACCGGACGGCACCATGCCTGCGGTGGCGTACCCCTTCAATCCCCGGGTGAGGTGTTGCTCCTACACCCCGCATCTACCCAACTTCCTGGTGGGCGCGATCCTGGCCGACGATCACCCGGCCACTGCGGCTGGCCAGGTCTCCGTGCGGGAGCGAATTGCGGCTGGGATCGGCGTCACCCCCTTGGGGCTGAGTCACTCCCCCGTCACCGCGACCCTGCACAACGCTTCGGTGAATGCGCATGGGGTGAGCGAAGCGCTCCGGTGCCCCCACTATGTGGTGGAGGACGCTACCTGCGGCATCTGGCGACACCGCAACGGTATGTGTGCCACGTGGTGGTGCAAGCATGAGCGTGGGGCGACGGGACACCATTTCTGGATGACGCTGAAGGCCCTGCTGGACGCAGTGGAGCAGGCCCTGGCGCGGTGGTGCCTGCTCGAGCTGGACTATGGGGTCGGCGGCCTACCCATGACCCTCATTCGGTCTGGAGAGGAGGAGATCGGGCGGCTCGATGCCAATGCCCTCGATGGTCGCGTCGACCCGTCCGTGCAGAGCCTGTACTGGGGGGCCTGGGTAGGGCGGGAGGAGGAGTTCTACCAGGCTTGCGCGGCGCGGGTCGCTCCGCTGGCCTGGAAAGACGTCCTCGACATCTGCGGTCCCGACGTGGGGCTGTTCGCCAAGGGTCTGCTCGACGCATGGATGGCGCGGGAAGCACACGACGTGCCGGCCCGACTCCGCCTGGGGGGCTTCCACCTCCTTGGCATCAACGAACAGGGCGCCACCGTGGTGACCTACTCCCCCTTCGACCCCATCACGATTCCGGCGCTGCTCATGACCGCGCTCCACTACTTCGATGGGCGGTCGACCGAAGAGGCGTTCCAAGTCCTCGCAGACGAACGCGGCCTGCAACTCGACGACGCCCTGCTCGGAGCCCTCCTGGACTACCGGGTGTTCGTGGACGCCCCGGAGTAGCCGGGGTCGTACGCGCTACGTCAACGTGACCACCGTCACGGTGGACGCCTCACGCTCCGCTCCCTGCTCCTCGAACGACTTCAAGAGCGGGTACGACGCGACCGCGAGGGGGACGCACCACCCATCCAGGTCCGCGGCGTAGTCGTTGCGGATGGCCCAATCCGCAGCCACCACCCGTGCCATGGGTCCACCCACCAGCACCGCCCGGGCCTGGGCCTCGTTGAGGTACAGGGTGGGAGGCTTGTCCAGTCCGCGGGTGTCGACCAGCACATAGCGACCGGGCCCCGCCTCGGTCACGCCCAATACGGGCCGCTTGTGGGGGTCGCCGGCCCAGGCCTCGCGCCACCGCCACACTTCCCGGTTCAACGCCGCCATCAGCGGCTGCGCGGCGTCCGACCCACTGGGGTAGGTGGCCCGAAAATGGTAGGCCAGGCGCCCCAGGTCGGTTTCGGCCGGAAACACCTCGGCGTAGCATTCCAGGGGCTCCAACTCGGTGATCCCGAAGGCCTCCGGGTCGTCGAAGTAGGGGCTGAACCGGTCCATGGCCAGGTGGGTGAGCGCGTTGGGCGGACACAGGTGACGCACCTTCGGCAGAAGGTCCAGGGTGCGGTGATAGCTGTCGGCGTGGTCCCCAGGGAATCCCCACAACAGGTTCCACTTGATCGCCATTCCCAGGCTTCGGGCGTAGCGGAGGAGCGCAATGTTCTGCCGTGCCTGCACCCCCTTGCGCATCAGGCGAAGGAGGTCGCTGTCCAGGGCCTCGATGCCGGGCTGGATGGTCCTGGAGCCCGCGTCCCACAACCCCTTCACCTGCGCGAGGGTCAGGTTGGCCTTCTGCTCGTAGAAGATGTGGACATCCCCCACCTCCTCGGGGAACCGGGGGATCAGGGTCTCGTGGTAGCGCCAGGGCATGATGTTGTCCGTCATGCAGATCCGCCGGCTGGGCGATTCGGCGAGGATCTCGGTCAACTCGGCCACGACCCGGTCCGCAGACTTCTCGCGAAAGCCCATTCCGACACCGTTGAGGCCGCAGAAGGTGCAGTGGCTCTTTTGTCCCCACCAGCACCCCCGGCTGGTCTCGTAGGAGACCCACAGGGGCGTGTCACCCATCGCCGGGAGCACGCGGTGGACCTGGTCGAAGTACTCCCGGAACCGTGGGGTGGGGAGCGCGTCCATGTCCCGGCACGGGGTGCCATGCAGGATGGGTGGGCTCGGCGGGCCCCTCTCGCGGAGGTTCCGCAGGAAGCGGACGAACGTCTCCTCCGACTCCCCCGAGAACACGTGGTCGACGGCCTCGG
>JAFDJI010000361.1 GCA_019307545.1 Deltaproteobacteria bacterium
GTGCTGTTCGCGGACGTCGCGGACGGGAAGCACGGCACCACGCACTACGCGGAACCGAACAACCCGCTCGAGGGGGCCTTTGGCAA
This sequence comes from Deltaproteobacteria bacterium, assembly GCA_019307545.1. Taxonomy (GTDB): domain Bacteria; phylum Myxococcota_A; class UBA796; order UBA796; genus JAFDJI01. Next base: position 87 of record JAFDJI010000361.1, read on the forward strand.
CTTCCCCGACCCGGGCTACGCCGGGGCCGTCGTGTTCGCGGGGCAGATCGCGTCGGACGCCACCGCCTACAGCGTCGAGTTCGGGTCGGTGGGTGTGACCGTGAACGACCTGATGGCGCGCACCCTGGTCAAGCAGATCGGACACCTGATCGGGTGTGTCGACGAGGGCTGGAATGGCGGACTGGAGACCACCAACGTGATGATCAACAACGGCGACCTGCCGGCACCGACGTCCAACGTGGAAGCGTGGAAGGACGCCACCCAGGGTGGAACCACCGGGTACCCCACCTTCACCTCCGACTCCATCGCCCAGATGGACCTCGCCCTGAAGGCGTCGGTGGAGATTGGGACCTCGCCATCCACCCGCGCCTTCGACATGGGGCCCGCGACCGGTCCTGTGGGTGTGAACAACTTCCTGGTGACCGAGTTCGACGCCTTCGACGCCTCGGTCGGGTGGGGGTGGGAGGAGCCGCTGCCCACCGTGGCCGTGCAGGAGGGGTCGGACAACACCGACGACCGCACCGCCGATTATGTCGCGGGCGACCCGTCGACCAAGGCCAACACGAGCTTTCGCATCTCCCACCTGGGCGTCGAGCAGGTCGACCTGTTCATCCGACTGGGCGGGGTGCTGACCAGCCCGCGCGGGGTGCGGTGTGAGATCGTCCACCCCATCTACGGTACGGCCTTCCTCAACGGCACCATCCCCCAGGGAGGAGGGTTCCTGCAGACCGACCCCGACGGCGTGCTCATCTGGCCCGAGTCCGTGGAGAACGCCCTCTTCAACCTACGGGGCGATGTCCTGGTCACCTGCATCGACGACGACACCTTCGACGACGCGCCCATCGAGTACATGCGTGTGACCAAGCGCGAACCCTGACACATCGCCTGCGCCGCTGACGCCGGGCTTCTCGGCGGAGGCTCTCCACCCTCCTCGCCGCCTACGGCGTTCCCCTGCGTCGCGCTTGTGCGCGACGCGGGGCCCCGTGCCTCGAAGCGGCGCGTACGGGTTGGAGTGCCTCCGCCGGCCCCCGGCTTCGGGGCGGGAGGTGTGTGGGTTCGCGGTTGACCACTCCCGGTGGGGGTGGGTGAGTATGCAGGTGGCCACTCCCGGTGAGGGTGGGTGGGTGCTCACGCGGAGTCGGGTAGCATGCGGGTCGGACAGAAGCTGTCTGCCCCCCGCCGAGGAGCCCCATGGCGCGCCGGTTGGCGATCCTGCTGTTGTTGGGCGCGCTTTCCTGCGGGCCGAAGAAGCCTCCGCCGGTGGTCATCACCTCTCCTGAGGACCTCACCGAGGAGCACCTCAACGCGTTGGTCCGTGAGCTCACCCCCCTGGTCGAGGAGGCTGCAGGAAAACGGTTCGAGGAGGTACCGCACGCCCGTCTCGGACGGCTCGCCGACCTCCAGACGATCCTGGAGGACGAGTTCCTCCTGATCATGGGCCGGATGTACGACGTCCCGGACTACGTGCTGCGGCAGCTCGCGGAGCGAAGCCGGGCCTCGGCGCCCGGAGTGGTGGGGAAGTTCGGTGTCCAGACCCGGGTGCTGTACCTGTCCCCAGAGGCGGTCGGTGCGGTGACGATGGGCGCCGGGCTGGCCCCGGAGCGGGCCGGGGACGTGGCACGCCTGGTGATGGCGCACGAGATGGCCCATGCGCTGCAGGCTCAGGAGGAGGGTCTGGACGTGCTCCATTCGGGCGTGCGCGACATGGAGCAGCTCAACGGCCTGCGGGGGGTCACCGAGGGCCACGCGAATTTCGTGGAGAAGCGGGTGGCGGAGAAGCTGGGCCTGCGGGAGGTCACGACAGCGCTGAATCTCAGCCAGGGGTGGGGCGACGAGGGTCCTGTCGACCTCGGATCCTTCGAGCTCTGGGCCATCTATGGGCAGGGGATGCACTTCGTGGAGCACCACTACGAGGAGGGGGGCATGGATCGGGTGTGGGCCCTCCTGCGAGACCCGCCACCCTCCACCACCATGCTCTTTCGACCCGAGACCTACGCTCCCGCCCTGCCCGACCCGGTGGACTACTCCGCCGCCATGGAGGGGGTTGAGGAAGTGCTCACCGAGGGGAGGTGGGTGGCGGTTCACTCCCGCGTCGGAGAGCTCACCCTGCGCGCCGAGGCCCTGCGCATGGACCAAGAGGCCTTGGATGAGATCCTTCGCCACATCGAGGATGGGTTCGTCAAGGAGGCCTTCAAGCCGGATCGCACTGTGCGGATCCGCATCCTCGACTTCGACGATCCACAGTGGCCGCTCGCGTACATCGACCTCCTCTCCACCCAGACAGCCCCAACCCCGGAATCGACCGAGCATGGGACGAGGCTGTGGCGGGACGAGGTGGGGCCGTGGACGGGTGTGGAGGCGGACCGGGCCATCCACCGGGTGGCGGGGCCTTCAGGCCTGGTCCGGTTCGAGGTGACCGAGGTGTGGATCGCGCGTGGTGATCGCCTGATCGTGGTCCAGGCCGAGGGGTTCCGTCCGGGGATCCGGATGGAGCGGGCCGTCGAGCGCCTGCTCCGCCAGCTCGAAGCGCTCGAAGCACCCTGACCCGTCACGGGTGGCGGAGCTGCTCGGTGCGGAACCGCACCTCGTCGGCCCGCGCCAGTGCTTCGAGCAGGGAGGCGCCATTCCCACGGCCGCCGGCGAAGGCCTTGCTCAGGGCGTCCTTCCACGCCCTGGCGCCCGGGACCCCGGCGAACAGGTTCAGGAGCGGACGTGCCACCCGGTTGGGGCGGGTTCCCTCCGCCACGGCCCGGTCCAAGTACCCGACCATCGCCTCCACCACCTCACGTCGGGCGCGCACCGGAGCGGGAGCGTCGTAGAACGCGGGGTCGACTTCCACGAAATGGTAGGGGTTGTCCCAGGCGGCACGGCCGACCATGACGGAGTCGACCAGCCGTAGCTGTTCACGGTAGTCGCCAATGCAGCGAAGCCCACCGTTGATCTCGATGCGCAGGTGGGGAAGCTCGGCTTTGAGTCGATGAACGTCCTGGTACCGCAATGGCGGCAGGGTGCGGTTCTCCTTGGGGCTCAAGCCGTGCAGCCATGCCTTGCGGGCATGCACGATGAACCGGTCGCATCCGGCCTCCGCCACGACCTGCACGAACCGGAGCAGGTCCGAGTAGCGGTCCCGGTCATCCACTCCGATGCGGTGCTTCACCGTCACCGGGATGGACACGGCTGCCCGCATCTTGGCCACCGCCTCGGCCACCAGCCGGGGGCGGAGCATGAGACTCGCACCGAAGCGGCCACGCTGGACCTTGCCCGATGGACACCCGACGTTGAGGTTCACCTCGTCGTATCCAAGATCCTCCGCGATTTGGGCGCAACGCGCCAAGGAAGTCGGATCGTCGCCGCCGAGTTGGAGCGCCAGGGGATGCTCGTCGGGATCGTAGGCCAACAAACGATCCCGATCGCCGTGCAGGATCGCAGCGGCGGTGATCATCTCCGTGTAGAGCAGCGTGTGTTGGGTCAATCGCCGCATGAACCAGCGGAAGTGCCGGTTGGTCCGCTCCATCATTGGCGCTACACTGATCGGGCGCACATCCCCGCGTTGCTCGGTTGCGGCGGTCGGTGAGGTGGCTGAGCGCGGGCGCACGTTCCGGTCGTTGTCGGTGGACCCCAGGCATATATCCCGCCGTCGGCGTGCGATGCCTCGAGGGTCGGCTAGAGAGGGAGGCGCCCCTGCGGTATCTTCCTCGGTGATCTATCGCGGGGACCCACCTACCAAGAGCAGGATTTTCGGGTTGGACAGCTTCGACGGTTTGAAGTTTACGGGGCGCGGCATCCGGGGACCGGGTGCAGACATGCTCCACCTCGTTGCGGACGACGGCACACACCACGTGGCAATCGCGTTCCGGGAGGGACTGCGTGACCACCCTTCTGTCGGCAAGGCGGTGGGGTCGGTGGCCGACTTCCTGAAGGCCCCGGGCGTGCCGGGGCTGGCCAGCCTTGTGGAGTGGAACGAGTCCGAGGCCGCGTTTGTCTATCGGACCAATGACGTCGTCACGGTGACCGAGATCCTGCGCGCCTTCGCCAAGCTGGGCGATCCGGTGGGCACTCGGGCAGCGTTGGAGCTGATGCAGAAGGCGGCGGAGATCCTCGACGCGGCCTCGGACAAGGCGACCGACCAGGGTCTGTACTCCCACGGCGCCCTCACCCCAGACCGCATCGTCGTCGACGACGCCGGCAAGGTGCAGTTGATCGGGTACGGCGTGCCGCAGGTGGAGGTGTTCGCCTACCTGGACGAGGACATCGACGAGATCGATGCCGCGGCCTTCCGATACGCGCCGCCAGAGCGGTTGGAGGACAAGGACGAAGACCTCCGCTCCGACGTGTTCAGCCTGGTCCTGATCGGGGCCGAGGCCCTCTTCGGCGAGCCCGTCTACGACGAGAGCGACCCGGAGAAGCTGCTCGATCAGGTGTTGAACGGGGAAGCCCCGGAAGCGATCGAGAGCCTCGGGGCGGATCTGTCCGACGACATGTTGGACTTGCTGTGCCCGGGAGTGGAGCTCAACCCCGGCGATCGGTTCCGCGACGTGGCCGAGTTCCTGGGTGCCCTCAGACCGCTCCTCGCAAGCGCGGAAGGGCCGTCCCTCGCCGAGGTGGTTGGTCGCGCCAGAGGAGTGGGGATCCGCGACGACGTGGGTTTGGCGACAGAGGTGGCGGTCGAGCCGGAGCCCGAGCCGGAGCCCGAGCCGGAGCCCGAGCCGGAACCGGAGCCGGAGCCGGAGCCGGAGCCCGA
>JAFDJI010000362.1 GCA_019307545.1 Deltaproteobacteria bacterium
TGGCGGTGGAGCTGATGACTGCGCTGGCATGCCGCGCCAACCCCGGCCTGCCACCCGTTGGCGTCAAGGACCTCCGCTTCGATAGACCGGTGATGCTCCAACGCAATCAGCAGGTGACCGCTATCGTGGAGGCGCGGCCGATCGACGACTTCGAGGTGCGTTGCTCGCTGTCAACGGAACAGGTGCTGCCTACCGGTCGCGTCGAGCGCACCGAGAACTTCCGCGCGGTGATCATCCTCGGCGAGCTGATGCAGCCGGACAACCTGCCCTCCGCCTTCTTTCCGGACGAGTCCGTGCCGGCGGAGGCCATCTACGCACGCCTCTTGCACGGGCCGCGTTTCCAGGTGCTGGAGGGCGCCAGCGGGATCGCATCAGATGGGATCATCGCCACCGCACGAGCGGACTGGGAGGGGATTGCTCCCCACCTGCATACCTCGCCGTTGGTGCTGGAAGCTGCCCTGCAGGTTGCGGCGTTGCACCGGATGCTGGAACAGCACCAGACCTCACTCCCCACGAGCCTGGAAGAGGTCCGGTTCCTCCGGCCTCCCCCACCTGGCGGCGTCCTGCACCTCATGGTCCATTATGATGGCGTCTCCTACAACGTCGACGTGGATGGCGCCGAAGGGGCCGTGATGCGGGTGCGCGGGTTGTCCTTGATGGATGGGGAGCCCCTCCCAAAACCCCTTCGCATTCCGGGCCCGCCAGGAGGACGTCCCCGCTGCTTCCCGGATCGCGCCGCCACCGTGGTGCATACCACCCCTGTGGCGGTGAGCAGGCGGGCCGATGATGCCACCGCGCGCGCGTTCTGGCACGAGGAGCGACCCGAGGAGTGGCTCACCACGGCCGAGATGGGCGAGTTGGGCATGCGTGGGTCCCAGAGCCGCCAGCGGGATTGGCTCGCCGGACGGATCGCCGCAAAGCGGGCATTGTCCCGCCTCACGGGTGCGCGACCCCACACCATTCGGATCCTGGAGGCGGAGAGCGGCGAGCCGGTGGCAGAGATCCCCAACCACCCGGAGGCTCGGGTCTCCATCGCACATCGAGATGGCCTGGCCGTGGCGATGGCCGTCTCTCGTGGCCGGGTCGGCATCGACCTGGAGCACATCGAGCGCCGCTCCTCGGCCCTCTCCGAGGACTGGTTCGATCCGTCCGAGCAAACCCTCGTTGGGGACGATCCGGAGCGTCAGACCCTGGTGTGGAGCATCAAGGAGGCGGTCCTCAAGGCCCTGGGCGTGGGACATTCGCTCCCACCGCGGGACGTAGTGGTGCGTACCCTCGGGGAGGGGGGAGCCAACGTGGAGTTGCGGGCCGCCGTGGCCGAGGCGCACCAGAGATCCGGCGGCGGAAGATTGATCGTGAGTTGGCGTCGGGATGGGGAGGCGTTCCTTGTGGCGACGGCCCGCCTGACCGAGTGAGCGCGAACCCACACAGGTTGTCCGGGCGCTTTCTTTGGGAGATGATGCGGACATGCTGCTGAGCCGCTTCGACGACGACCTCCGCATCGAGCACCTCCAGACGCCCGAAGAACTCGCCAACTGGCGCCAACGCTTCATCGACTCGTACCGCGTCATCTTTCGCGGCCCCCCCTACCTCGAGGACATGACGGAGGAACTGGCCGGGTTTTCCTGGGATTACCTGACCGGCCACCCGGGGCACATCACCCTTGTCGCCGTCAACCCGGAAGAGGTTGTGGTGGGGTTCGGCATTGCGGTCCCGCTTACTGTGACCCGGCTGGTGGCTGCACAGCTCGCTGGCCTCGTCCCGCACAAGTACACCTACTACCTGGCCGAGCTCGGGGTCTTGGATGCGTACCGCGGACGCGGCCTGGGGCGGGTCCTCATCCACGAACGCATCAAGCTCATGGACCACAAGCTGTACAGCCACGTGGTGCTACGGGTTTCGGCGAAGCGTCACCCCTCCGCTGACCTGTACGAATCGATGGGCTTCGTGGACATGGGCGTGTACATGGACGTCTCCAACCCGCGCATCGACGGGACGGTCTCCTCCGATCGCCGCTTGTTCATGAGCAAGGTCCTCTCGTTGGTCGACGTCGAGTAGACCCCCGAATCCCTCACCCGCCCTCGACGTACCCCAGCGCCTCGAGCGCGGCGCGGGTCTCCTCGGACACCTCCACCTCGCGGAATGCGGGCGCCGCGAGGTCCCATGCTGTGAGCATTCGACCCAGCACCACGGTGACTGGATCGTCGTCTTTCCGCGGTGCGCCTTCGGGCCCCGCGACCAGGGTCGCCGGGATCTCGTGCCGGGGGGAGGCGAACACCCCCCATCCCCCCGCCCGCAGACCCCGGAGCAGGTCGGCGTTGTTCCATTGTGGTGCCACGTCCTCGCGGTGCGGCCGGGTTGCCTCGAGAACCACCGGGCGAGTGGGCCGCTCCGGCCACCCGTCGTCGTCCCACACCGGTCCAGGTCGCAGCAGCTCGAAGAACGAGCCGTGCCGCCCCAGCCTCGGTGCCAGTCCCAGGACTTCCTCGAGGGTGGGTGCCAGGCCTCCCATCTCTGCCTGCCGCTCGATCACCGCCCGCTCCGCCAGGGGCACTCCGTAGCCGCGAACGATGAGGGGCACCCGCATCACCCCCTCCGAGACATCGCTTCCGTGTGACCAGGCGAAGGCCGGATCCTCGGAGAGCACCTCCCCGTGGTCCGCCACCACCACCACCACCGCGTGGTCGAGCAGCCCCTCGGAACGAAGCGCGTCGAGGAGGAGGCCGATGGTGTGGTCCATGAACGCCACCTCCGCGAGGTAGAGGGCGGCGACCTGGTCGATGTCCTCCGCGAGGGCGCGTTCCTCGCGCAGCGCGGTGCGCAGCGTTCCGAGCGCCCCGGCACGTGTTCGCCAGGGGCCCGCATAGCTGCTGTCCGCGAATCGCTTCCGCCATTCCGGTGGCGGCGCGTAGGGTTGGTGTGGGTCGAAGAAATGGACCAGGAGGAACAGCGGCTTGTCCCGGTCCCGCTCCTGGAGCACTTCCATCGCCCGCCGGTACACCCCGTCCGCTCGGTCCTGGACCATGGGCCCCAGTTGCACGGTCATCCGGTCGTCGTAGATGCGGAACCCGCGATCCAGGCCCATCGCCCGCTCCAGCGCCATGGCACCCACCACCGCCAGCGTGTCCCAGCCGGCATCCCGCAACCGCTCCGAAAGGGTCGAGATGCCCTCGGGAAGGGGAAACCCATTGCGGGCCACCTGGTGCCCGTGCGGGTCGAGACCGGTGAGCATGGACGCATGGCTGTTCAGGGTGGTGGGGGCATGGGCATAGAAGCGGGAAAAGCGCATGCCGTCGGCTGCCAGCCGATCCAGGGTGGGGGTCACCTCGCCTCGCGTCCGCAGCAAGCCGGGCACCTGTCCGTAGCAGGACAGCGCGTCGGCCCGGGTGGTGTCCATGGAGATGAGGATCAGGTTCGGGCGTGCCGTACCGGGTTCGTCCGCGGAAGCGCCCACCGGTCGAACCATCAGCAGCAGTGCCGCGAGCACCCCGATCCACCGATTCGACAACCTGCCCTCCTGATCCGCGGCCCAGAATGCGATTTCCTTCTGCCAGCTATAGTGCGTCTCCACGGCTCGCCAGTGGGGTGCGAGCAGTCAGGAGTACAGGGGCTCCAGGGTGGCACCGCGGTAGTAGTGCGCCAAAATGGCCTCGTGGTCGTGGCCGTGGGCTGCCATGACCGCCGCGCCGATCTGGCACAGGCCGACGCCGTGTCCCCAGCCGGCTCCGCGGAGCACGAAGCGGTCCGGTGTGTTGCCCGTCCCCTCGGGAGAGACCACGAAGGCCGAGCTGTACAGGTGCGTCGTGGACAGGACCCGTCGGATCTCCAGCTCCTTGCCCAGGTGCAGCGTACGGTCCCGCCCCTCGATTTCGAGCAGGGAGATCCGGCCCGAGGGGCCGCGACGCAACGGGGTGAGCGCCCGGATCGGGCCGGTGTCGATGCCCGACCGGGTGCGCACCAGCTCCCGCGCCTCCTCCTGCGTCAGGGTCACGGTCCATCGCCAGAAATCCCGCGTCCCGTGGTCGATGGTGGGGAGGATGTGCTCCAACAGGGTGCGGTCGGCGGTGTTGCACCACGCGTGCGGATCGCCGAGCACGTGGGCTCGGGCCCGGCCCTCGTCGTCCAGGGGGACGAAGCCGTCGCCGGGCCGGTCTGCGAAGGCCTGGAGATAGGGACGGTCCTCGTCGCCCCAACAGGTGGAGAAGACCTCGGTGGCGCCGCCACAGCACTTGGAGAAGCGCGCGTCGCAGACCTCTCCGCCATGGACCAGGGCCAATCCGCGCGTGGCACGCACCGCCTCGGCTGGCGCACCGCCCACCGCCCGGGTGACGCCCTGGTAGCGTTGGCAGTGGTCGTCGGCGCACACATCGAACCCGTCATGGTCCTGGCGGTCGTACCAGAGGATGCGGCGCACGAGTGGGCCGTCCGTGACGGGCTCCTTCGGCCGCGCCGCGCTGCGGGGAGCGGCCAATTGGGCCAGCATCCAGGACCGGGAGATGATCGCGTGGGCGCGCAGGGACGCCTCGGGGGAGGTCGGGCTCATCTCCGAGCAGATCACCGATTCGACGTAGCGTTCGAGCGGGACCTCGTTCACGAGGTCGAGCCCATCATCCGCAGCGACGAGGTCGATGCCGCCGGTAAAACGCAGGTCCTCGGCGTGCTCCCAGTGAAAGGCCGCCCCTACGCGGAAGCCGCGGACGACGAAGGTCGCGCCGGACGCCTTCGGGTCGAGGCGCACCGAGCGACCTTCGGCCAGGGTGACGTGGCTGGCATCCTCCACCCGGATGCCCCGCTCCGCTCGCGCGGTCAGCGTTGTGCCCGCGGGGCACCGTCGTCGACCCGCAGGTCGAAGGGGCCCTCCAGGGTGAACGAGGCGGTGGGGACGTGGAGCAGCAGGCCCACGCGAAGGCGCGGCTCAGGCATCGGACAGCCTCCGGGCGAGCGCACCCTCCCAACGCCGAGCCGCCGCGGGCGAGAGGGAGGTCTCGGCGAAGATGGTGGTCAGGCGCCCCGCGTCCAGGCGCCCGAAGTCGATCTCTCGGACCGCGATCACCCCACCGGCCATGTCCACGGCGCCCGGACTCACCAGGCATCGTTCGGGGTCCGGGGCGAAGTAGCAGGCGGGCCGGTGGGCGCCCCGGGGGTACAGCAGCGCTCCAAGCCGGTCTCCGACCGAGGCCAACACCAGGTTGAGCATGGGCTCTTCGTCTGTCTCGGTGACCTCTGCGAGCG
>JAFDJI010001008.1 GCA_019307545.1 Deltaproteobacteria bacterium
CGACAACATGTCCCAGAACTTCGCCTACGCGAGGATCCACAGCCTGGCCGCCGGGGACAACACGTTTACGCTCCAGGGTGGCGTCTCGCAGGGCACGGCCACGGCGGGCTTCAGGCGCTCGCGCATCATCGCCGTGAGGGCGGCCTCCTTCGACCAGCTGGTCTCGACGACCACGGATGCCCAGAGCGCAACCGCACAGAGCTTCGAGGTCAGCGGTGCGGAGCTCGGCTGGGACAGCTGGCTCACGAATTCCTACACGCCCAATCAGACCGAGTCCGTGGTGGTGATCGGCAACGGGTTCGCGTGGCAGGGCCAGGACTACCGCTCCACCGCGGCTCGAATCGAAAACACGACCGACGCCACAGTCTTCTCGGAGTTCACTGCGGACGACGCGAAGGACATCGCCGTCGATCGGACCACCCACCTGGTCACCGCCCTCGAGCAGATCGGCTCCACCAAGACCTACGCGCTCCAGCTCTCCAACGAGAACAGCACCACCACGGACAGCCAGCGTCAGTACGGCGACATCATCGTGTGGAGCATGACGGCCGCCGGTTCCGGCGTCTGCGGCGACGGCACCCTCGACGGCGGTGAGGCCTGCGACGACGGCGGCACCAACGGCACCACGACCTGCGGCTGCGCCATCGACTGCAGCTACCCGACCGCGGCTACCCCCTGCGACAACGCGACGGTCTGCGACGGTGCGGAGACCTGTGATGGCGCAGGAAGCTGTACGGCGGGCACGCCGCTGGTGCTGGATGACGGGGTGGGCTGCACGGTCGACAGCTGCGATCCGATCACCGGCATCGCCAACGTCCCGGACGACAATCTCTGCGACGACTCGGACGTCTGCACCGGCACCGAGACCTGCGACGCGCTGAGCGACTGCCAGGCCGGCACGCCGCTGGTGGTGGATGACGGGGTCAGCTGCACCATCGACAGCTGCGATCCCGTAAGCGGCATCGCCAACGTCCCGAACGACGCCCTCTGCGACGACTCGGACGTCTGCACCGGGGTGGAGACCTGCGACGCGGTGCTCGACTGTCAGGCCGGGACGCCGCTCGATCCGGACGACGGGGTGGCCTGCACCGACGACGGCTGCGATCCGGTGACGGGCGTGGCCAACGTGCCGAACCATGGGAGCTGCCAGGACGCGGACGTCTGCAACGGTGCGGAGACCTGCGACGCGGTGCTCGACTGCCAGGCCGGGACGCCGCTGGATCCGAACGACGGGGTCTCGTGCACGGTCGACAGCTGCGATCCCATCACCGGCGTCGCCAACGTGGCGACCGACGCTCTCTGCGACGACAACGATGTCTGCACGGGCACCGAAACCTGCGATGCGGTGCTCGACTGCCAGGCCGGGACGCCGCTCGATCCGGATGACGGGGTGGCCTGCACCGACGACAGCTGCGACAGCGACGTCTGCACCGGCACCGAGACCTGCGACGCGGTGCTCGACTGCCAGGCCGGCACGCCGCTCGATCCGGATGACGGGGTCAGCTGCACGGTCGACAGCTGCGATCCGGTCACCGGCGTGGCGAACGTGCCGACCGACAGCCTCTGCGACGACTCGGACGTCTGCAGCGCCGACTCCTGCGATGCCCTGCTGGGCTGCGCCAATGAGCCGATCATCGGCTGCACCATCAGCTTTACCGCCTATAACGACTGCGTGTACGATCCCGGGCTCGATGCTGCGGGCACCGATCCGAACGGACAGTCGGTCCACTACACCACCTCGAACGTGACGGTCTTCGGGATCGGAACGGTATCCCCCGACTCGAGCGCCTATACGAGTGGGAGCGCGTATCCGAATACCAGCGGAGCTCTGGTCGACTACACCACCGGCACTTCGACCGGCGTCACCGCAACCTTCACGCAGAACGGAGCCGTCTCGAGCGTGACCTGGCAGCCGCAGGTGGCGGCGACCTGGACCGGCGGCTACGACACCGCTTCGGGGACGGATGCCCACGACACCTTCAACGGCATCGCCGACATGACGGGCACAAGCTACTACGGCGGCTCCGGCTGGTGGATCGACCTCACGCTCACAGGCCTCGACCCGACCAAGCGCTACAGCTTCGTCACCACGGCCTCGCGCGCCAAGGCGAATACCGACGGGGCTCCCGGCTACAGCGATCGCGTGACGATCTACACGCTCTCGGGGGCCGATGCGGCCACCAACTCGAGCTCCACCGGCACCACCGAGGTGGGTGGCGATCCGCTCAAGGTCAGCTTCGGCACCGGCAACAACCACGCCGAGGGCTACGTGGCGCGGTGGACCGAGATCGACCCCGGCGCCGACGGCACCATCGTGATCCGCACGGAGCCCGATCTCGGCACCGGCGGTGCTGGCGACGAGCACAAGGCGTACACCTTCGACGTCTTCAAGCTGGAGGAGACCAGTACCGAGATCTGTGGCAACAGCATCCTCGAGGGCAGCGAGCAATGCGACGACGGCGGAGCCAACGGGACGACGACGTGCGGCTGCGCGCTGGACTGTACGTTCCCGGACACGCTCACGTCGTGCGACGATGGCGTCACCTGCACCGAGAACGACACCTGCGACGGCGCCGGTGTCTGCGGCCCCGGAACCCCGACCGACAGCCTCTGCGACGACTCGGACGTCTGCACCGGCACCGAGACCTGCGACGCGGTGCTCGACTGCACGGCCGGCACGCCGCTGGATCCGGATGACGGGAACGTCTGCACGGCCGACAGCTGCGATCCCATCACCGGCATTGCGAACCTGGCGGTCTCGGACGGCACGGCCTGCGA
>JAFDJI010000363.1 GCA_019307545.1 Deltaproteobacteria bacterium
CGTGCATGGCAGGGGCGTCCAGGAACAGGACCCCCAGGAACGACCAGGAAGTGCGCGCCGGCTGGATGGTCACGCAGTTCTTGCCGGTGAAGCCGAGGCCGGCTGCCCGCGCCCACGCACGCTCCAGGATGGGTGCCGTGTCCACGCCTCCCCAGGAATCGATGCCAGCCTTCCGAAGACGGGCCCGCAGCTTGCGCACCCGCTTCCCCAGCAGGTTGTGGTAATCGCGTCCCCAGGCATACCGCGCCACCAAGCCGGTGCGTCCCCCCGGGTCCGGGGGGCGCCGGTGGTGGTGCTCCAGGGCGAGGACCGCCACCGATCGGGCCCCCGGAAGGCGTACACGTGGATTGGCGCGCACCTCCCGACCTCGCGCCAGGTACGCCATCTCCCCGTGCCGTCCGGCGGCCAGCCAATCGTCAAAATGCGAAAGCTCCGGGGTGGGACCGACGACAGCGAAGCGAACCGTGTGCAGGCCCAGTTCGTGGGCAAGGTGTCGCACCAGGGGGTTTGCGTACGCTTCGGCCATGGGCTGGGTTGTATCGTATCTGCCGAGGCCGCCGTCCTAGACCACGCCGGCGCGGGCCGTTAGATCCTCGCCATCCCGAGCCCTGTAGGTCCATGTACACCTTGATACTGTCGCTCGCGCTCGGCGTGGTCACGTTCGTGCTGGTGGCGGTGTTCTTTGATCCGCTCGCCGCCGTGGTGCCCGCGATGATGGTGCTGCTGATCGCACTGGTGGCGCTGCTTCTTCGGGTGAAGCGCAAGGTGGACGCGGAGATGCAGGGCATCGTTCCCCTCCTCCAGAGACGCCAGGTGGCGGAGGCCCAGCGGTATCTGGAGGGGCTCCGGGCCCGGCACGCGCGATGGATGCCTCTGCTGAACGGACAGGTCGACGCCCAGCTGGGCATGATCGACTACCTCCAGCTCAAGTTCGATGAGGCGCTCCCGCGGCTGGAGAAGGGGAAGTGGCGCAACTGGATGGCGCTGGGTTGCATCGGGGCCATCCACTACCGCAAGGGGCGTCACGAGCAGGCCTGGACCGCGTTCCAGAAGGCAGTGGACATCGCGAAGAAGGAGCCGATGGCCTACGTGGTGTTCGCAGTCCTCCTCAACCGTGCCGGCATGCGCGACCGATCGCTCGAGGTGATGAACGCGGGTCTCAAGGTCCTGCCCGACAACAAGTTGCTCAAGGATCTGAAGAGCAAGATCGCCAACAAGAAGAGGATCAAGACCAGCAAGCTGGGGGACAGCTGGTACCAGTTCTTCCCGGAGGAGTTGGCGGCACAGGCCCAGATGGCCGGGCGCCGGGGGACCCCGCTTCCCAGTCAGGGGTTCAAGGGACCTGCGGTGAGCAAGCAACAGCGGCGCGGACGGTGATGGCGGAGCCGCCGGAGAGTCGGGCTGGTGGCCGCGATACAATCCCGCATCCAGCAATGACACCCAGCGACCTCCTGCAGCAGCCAGCCCGCAAGGCGCCCATCGCGGTCCTCGACCTCGAGATGACCGGGCTCGATGTGGAGCAGGATCGCGTCATCGAAGTGGCGATCGTGCGGGGTGATGGGCCCCAGGTGATCGGGGAGCTTCAGTCGCTGGTTCGAGCGGATCGCCCCCTTTCTACCCAGGCGGCTCGAGTGACCCAGATCACCCCGGAGATGCTCGCCGACCAGCCGGAATTCCCAGCCATCGCCCCTGCGGTTCGGGAGATGGTGCGGGACGCGGTGGTGATCGCCCACAACGTCCCCTTCGACGTGGGGTTCATTCACCAGGAGATGGGACGGGCCGGGGTGGAGTTTCCGCCGCCGGTGACCGTGGACACGCTCCTGATGGCACGCCGACTGTTCGCCTTCCGCCGGAACAACCTGGGCGCCCTGTGCGAACAGCTCGGGATCGCGCTCGACGGACACCACCGGGCGCTTGCCGACGCTCGCGCCACCTTCCAGCTGTACCACCGCATGCTGGAGATCCTCGATCCGGAAGGCATGGTCACCGTGGGCGAGGTGAACGACCTCATCGGAGCTCTCGCCCCAAACTCGCCGCTGCGGCTGCTGCAGAAGAAACTGCTGCGGGAGGCGTTGCGGGACCACAACTCGCTGTTCATCGAGTACCAGAACACGTCGAGCCCCGAAGAGGGGTCCCTGCGGCGCGAGATCGGCGTGTGGATGCTGAACCTGCCGTACATCCAGGCCTGGTGCTACTTGCGCCAGGGGGAGCGGATCTTCCGGTTGGACCGGATTCGCAGCGTGTTGCCAGGCGGCCGCGAGTACGCCATTCCAACCTTCGAACCAAGAATCTGAATGCCTGGTGCCGCGGGATCCCGCGATGAGCTTCGCATCGTCCAGGTGTGCCGTACGGGGTGGCCCCATGTGGGCGGCATGGAGTCCGCGGTCGGCGGGCTCGCCAGCGCCCTGCTGTCCCGAGGGCACCGGGTTCGGGTAGTGACCCTCGACCGGACGCTGACCGACGGGCGACCGCTGCCGGAGGGACGGTGGCGGGGGGTTCCCTATGTGCGGCTTCGGCGGCGGGGTCCCCGGCGCTACCCCTTCGCCTCGGGGCTCACCCGCCAGCTTCTGGGCGCGGATATCGTGCACGTACATGGCCTGGACGGGCTCGCGGACCTCGCCGTCGCCACCCGGCTGGTGCACCGTGCCCGAGTGGGGGTCTCCACCCACGGTGGCTTCTTTCACACCCGTCGGACCCCCCGCCTCAAGGAGGTGTGGCTGCGCACGGTCACCCGTCACACGTTGCAGCGTGCGGACGCAGTGTGGTTCACGTCGGCAGGCGACGAAGAAAGGCTGCGCGCGGCCGCGATCTCGGGCACGGTGATTGAGAACGGGGTGGACGTGGACCGATTCGCAGACCTGGCACGCCGTCCCCGGACGGGCCGGTGGCTGGTCCTCGGGTGGATCGCCGTCCACAAGGGCCTTGACGACCTGATCGATGCGCTGGCCATCGTGGCCCGCAAGGACCCACAGCCCTTCACGGTGGACGTGGTGGGAAGGGCGGACTCGGGAAGGGCCATGGAGGATCTGCAGGTCCGCATCGCTGCTTGGGGTCTACAAGACCGCCTCCACTTCCACGGCGAGGTCGACCATGCAGCGCTCCGGTGGCTGCTGGGTCGCGCGGAGTTGGCGCTGTTCCCTTCACGCTACGAGGGCTTCGGGCTCGCGGTGGTGGAGGTGATGGCCGCGGGGGTGCCGGTGGTCGTGAACGCGATTCCTGCGTTTGAACGATTGGTTCGCCCAGATGTGGAGGGCTACCGGGTGGACTTCGGCGACCCCGCGACGGCCGCGGAGCGGCTGGTGGCCCTCCGGCAACGGGATCACGCTCCCGTCGCCGCTGCTGCGCGAGAGAAGGCGGAACGGTACCGTTGGGGCGCCAAGGTGCTCGAATGGGAAACCGCCTACCGCGCTCTGCTGTCGGGAACAGGGTGATGACGTACAAGGTCGGCATCATCTGTTCTTCGGGAGGCCACTTGGTGCAATTCGTGTGGCTGGACCACTGGTGGCGGCGTCACGAGCGGTTCTGGGTGACCTTCGACGGCCCGGACACCCGGGAGCGGCTGGAGGGCGAGACGGTTCACTGGGCGGCTCACCCCACCAACCGCAACCTGCCGAACCTCCTCCGAAACCTCCGCCTCGCCTGGGACGTGCTCCGCCGGGAGCGGCCGGACGTGCTGGTCAGCAACGGGGCCGGAGTGGCGGTGCCGTTCTTCTGGGTCGGGCGGGCCCTGGGGATTCCGCTGGTCTACATCGAGGTCTACGACCGCATCGAACGACCATCGCTCTCCGCGCGGCTGGTACGGCGGGTGGTGGATCGCATGGTGCTGCAGTGGCCGGAGCAGCGTGCCTTTTTTCCGGAAGGCGTGCTCCTGGGGCCGGTCCGGTGATCCTGTTCACGGTCGGCACCCATGACGCGCCCTTCGACCGTCTGGTCGCCGCGGCGGAGTGCGTCGCATCGAGGACGGAGGAGCAGGTCGTGGTGCAGCGCGGGGCGTCTCGGGTGCCCACGCCACACTGCACCGTCCACGACTACCTTCCGCCTTCACGCTTCGAAGCCCTGGTGAAGGAGGCTCGCGTGGTCGTGACCCATGCAGGCCCGGGGTCCGTTCTGACAGCCCTTTCTGCCGGGCACGCCCCTTACGTCGTTCCCCGAATGGCGCGCTATGGCGAGCACGTGGACGATCACCAGGTTCGGTTCCTTCGCCGAATCGCGGGCCGAATCCATCCTGTCGAGGATCCCGAGGAGCTCCCGGAGGCGTTAGAATCGCTCGCCAGCGGTGGGCCGCGTCGGGACGACTCGAAGATGCACGAGGATGCGAGCAGGGAATTTGCCAGCAGGCTCGACAACCTGCTGTGTGAGGTGATCGCACCACGCTCCGGTAGGCGTGGAGCGATTCGGCGCGCTGTGGGATTCCTCTTCCGCGGCCGGGGTGGATGACCATGCCCACGTCGCTGGCAGATGGACGGTACCTTCTCGTTTCGGGGCTCGGCGAGGGCGGTATGGCGACGGTGTACCGAGCCTACGATCAGCGGCTCCAGGTATGGCGCGCCATCAAGATCCTCGCGCCGCAATACGCGAGCAAGCCCAAGCTCCGCTCCCGGTTCGAGGCCGAGGCCCAGACGATGGCGTTGCTCGAGCACCGCAATATCGTCCGGGTCTATGACGTCGGCCACGACGGTCCCTACGCCTACATCGTGATGGAGTTGGTGGAGGGCGGCTCCCTGGTGGACTGGTTGGAGCGGAACGGCGCCATGCCGCCGCGGTTGGCGGTGGACGTGATCGTCCAACTCTGCCGCGGCATCGAGGTGGCCCACAAGAGCGGAACGGCGCCATGCCGCCGCGATTGGCGGTGGATGTGATCGTGCAGCTCTGCCGCGGGCTCCACGTCGCCCACCAAAAAGGGGTCATCCACCGCGACATCAAGCCGCACAACGTGTTGGTCACCCCCGACGGGGTGTACCGGGTCACGGATTTCGGCATCGCCCGGGTCGAAGACAAGACCTCCGACGGGATGACGAAGACCGGCGCGGTGATGGGT
>JAFDJI010000038.1 GCA_019307545.1 Deltaproteobacteria bacterium
ATGATCGCCTTGACGCGCAGCATGCCCGGTCGCGGTCGCACTACCTCCGGCCCGGTGATGTCGTCTTCGTCGTCGAGGATCTCACCGACCAGCTCCGAGAGGAGGTCATCGAGCGTCACCAAGCCCACCAGGGTGCCGTGTTCGTTCACCACGAACGCCATGTGGAAGCGCCGTTCCATGAACTCGTGGAGCATGACGTCGGCCGACTTGGACTGCGGCATGAAGGTGGGCGGCAGCAGGATGGATCGCAGCTGGCGGGGTCCCGCGGGAGGACGATTGCGGTACTTGAGCAGGTCCTTGAGGAGGAGCACGCCGACCACGTTGTCCAGGTGCGTGTCGTAGACGGGGACCCTCGAGTGGCCGGCGTCACGGCAGGCCTTGAGCAAGTCGTTCCAGGGCATGTCCACCGGGATGGCGAACATGTCGGGCAGCGGTGTCATCAGGCGCCCGAGGGAGAGGTCGTCGAACTCGAACACGGCCTCGATGATCTCCCGCTCCCGCTCGTCGACGCCGCCGCTCACCATGCCCTGCTGGAGCAGGGTTCGGATCTCCGGCTCCGCCAGCCGGTCCTCTCGCGGGCCGCGTACGCCGAATGGGCGCGCGAGCAGGATCACCACCCCGGCCACCCCCCAGCGCAAGGGGGTCACCAGCAGCACGAACAGGGACAGCGGCCAGACCACTGCCCTGGACCACCGGGCGTTGTACCGGAAGGCGATGACCTTGGGGGTGATCTCCGAGAACACGAGCAGCATCGGGGTGAGGACGACCACGTTCACCCACGGCTTGCCGGGCAGCAGGTTGGCCAGCAGGAACGCGCCGAAGGCGGAGATGGTCACGTTCACGGTCTCGTTGCCGATGAGGATGCCGGAGATCAGGGCCGTGCGGTGCTCCAGCATCTGCAGGATTCGGCGACCGGTCCGTCCCCCGTCCTCGAACCGCTGCCGGTCGACGGTCTGGAGGGAGAACATCGCGGTCTCGGTGCCGGAGAAGAAGAACGACAGGGCGAAGAGGGCCGCGAAGGCGGACAGCACCTCGACCAGGCCCATCTCTCCGAGGGCCACCAGCGCGCTCATCGCACTTCCCCGGGCGTCGAGGCTCCGAAGTGGGAGAACGACGGTGGCCAGGGCCGTCCGATCAGCTCCACCGGCCCGGGTGAGGTCAGGCTTCCGATTGCGGTGACCGCGACCCCGTTCTTCTCGGCGAGGGCGCGGACTTGCTCCTCGGCTTGGGGTGGTGCGGTGAACATCAACTCGTAGTCATCTCCCGCGCCCACCTGGAGCGGGACCGGGTCCTCGATCCGTCCCAGGGTGGGGTGGAGCGGGAGCGATCGGGGATCGACCTGCCCTCCCAGGCCCGAAGCGGCGCACAGCCGCGGCAGGTCGGTGGCGAGACCGTCCGAGAGATCCATCATCGCGGAGGCCAACCCCGCATCGGCCAGGGCCAGCGCGAAGGGCAGGGGAGGCCGGGGACGACGCAGCGCCTCCAGCGCTTCGGGGGGAGGCGCGTCGAGCAGGTAGCCGGCGCCCGCCAGCCCGAGCGTTCCGGTGACCCACAGCCAATCCCCGGCGTGAGCGCCGCTCCGGGTGACGGGCCGGGGGCAGGGGCCTCCCATGGTGACGGAGAGGTACCGGGGCCCGGGGCTGCGGGTCACATCACCGCCCACCAGGGCCACCGCGAAGGACCGACAGGCCGAGCCCACCCCCGTCGCCAGCGCTTCCACCCAGGCGAGGTCCACCGGGGCCGGAACCGAGAGCGCGAGCACCACCCAGGCGGGGCGCGCTCCCATGGCGGCCAGGTCGCTCACCGAAACGGCGACGGACTTGTACCCCACGTCCTCGGGTCCCAGGCGGTCATTCCAGTGGACACCTTCCACCAAGGCGTCCACGGTGATGGCTTGCCCCTGCACCACCGCGGCATCGTCGCCGGGGCCGACCTGTACCGATACGGGGGGCTCCGGGATCGCGCGGAGCAACGTATCGATGATGTCCTGTTCGAGAGGCTCGAGGTCGGGCTGTGGGGGTTCCAGGGCGGGATCTCCACTCGGTCGCCGATAGGACGCCTTCCATCCTATCGTAATGCCCTCGCTCGGCTACTGCTCTGGTCCGGTGGGCGCATCTTCCTCCCCCTGCTCCGGTGGCTTTGGGTCGAGCGCCACGACCTCTCCTTCCGCGACGGTGAGGATGCGGATCCGCCGCCGTGCCGAGCGGCGCTCGGGATCGAAGCCGGTGGCGCCGGTGTGCATACTCTCCTCGTCCAGGCCGGACAGGGCATCGCGGAACGCCACGCGCGTTTGGGGGCGTGCGCGGGTGGCGGCGGCGAGCAATCGCCCCGCGTCCACCGTGATGGCTTCCATGGCGGATGGGGCCCTACCGAAGGCCGCCTTGTAGGCTTCGGCGAAGGCAAGGGCGTGCGCGTCGTCGGGCCAGAATGCATCGGTGAACAGGGCGCCCCGCACATACGGTCCGCCCTGGGCCAGGAGTGCCGGGTTGTTCCACCCAGAGAGGCCGAGCATGGGCAGGGTGTCCCCATCCCTGGTGGTCCGGAACTCTCCGAGGGGGAACTCCTCGTACGCCAGTGCGGCGGCGGCGATGGGCACCCTCGACGCATTGTCGGGCAGGAAGAGGGCTTCGAAGTCGATGATGGGGGGAAGGACGACACGGTCCGGGTTGCCGCCCCGCTCCTCGGCCTCTTTCTTCAGATCCCTGAACTCGCGCCACCGGGTTTCGTAGTCCTTTCGCCCGAGCTTCTCCGCAAAGGGGATGAGGTCGGTGGCCGCGGGGTCGTAGAATTCCACGACCGTGATCTGACCGCCCCGTTCCTCCACTACAGCGCGGAAGGCTTCGGTTGCCGTGTGGCCGTAGTTGTTGTCCGGGGCGAACACCGCGAAGGTCTTCATGCCGCGGTGGTCCATGGTGTAGGCGACCAGCCTTTTGACCTGATCCATAGGGGTCACCATGGCCTGGAACACCCAGGTCTGCGCTTCGGTGGGCTCCAGCCCCTGGGAGAGGCTGATCAGGGGAACCCGCATCGCGTCCGCGGCCGCCGCGACGGCCTCCACCTCGTCGGAGAGCAGGGGACCCGCGACCGCGATGACCCCTTCCTCCAGAGCCACGCGCTCCAGCGCGGCCACGGCGGTCTCGGGCGTGGAGCCGGAGTCTACAAACTGCAAGCGCCCGCGTCCGTCGCCGTTCAGGAAGCCGTATTCGAGGGCGCGTTGGACCTGGTGTCCAGCGGCCTCGTAGCGCTCGGACAAGGGTAGGAGAACCGCGATCTTGGTGGGTACGACCGGGGCCGCGTCGATGCGACGCACCAGGTAGCGGGCAACCATGGCCTCCGCCTCGCTGGGATCGCCTTCCAGGATCTTTGCAGCCAGCTTCCGGACCCGGTCGTGCCTCCCCGCCACGAGCGCGATCTCCGCCCGGTCGAGGTCGCTCATCGGCGCCAACAATTCGTCCGGCTCCAGGGAGGGCTGTGGAAACTCCTCCGGCCGCTCCTCGGTGAGGGCCCTCAGATGGGTGCGGATTCGTTCCTGCACCTTGGGGTCGTCGTGCGCCCAATCCAGAGCGGCCCGGGAGTACGTCCGAACGGCGGGTGCGTCGTTCTGCCCTGCGGCACGCACCGCGAGGATCAGGTACCGGTCGGCGTTCATGGTGGGCAGCGCGTCGCGGTCGCGTACCTCTCGGAGCACGCTCAGTACGGGACCCTCCACCCCATCCGCTGCGTCGACCAGCGCGAGCCCCAAGCGGGCCGCCGCCTCCTCCGCGCTCCGTCCGCCGGAGGCGAGGACCCGGGTGAACCACTCATGGCTGCGGTCCAGTTGGCCGAGCAGCCGTCGCTGCTCGCCTGCGTGAAGCATCACGAGCTGTGTGTCGCTCTTCCGATATCCCTCTTCGTGTTCCAGCGCGTCCTCGAGCAACAGCGCGGACTTGTTGCGATCGGTGAGCGCAAACGCGAGGGCATCTTCCACGATGTCCGGGTTGCGACGGGCGCCCAGGGCGGGGGGTCCCAGGAGCAACCCGGCCAGGACGAGGGCGAGTAGCGACCTTCTCATGACCGCTCCCCGAGGGACTTCACGAAGGCGGCGCGGCGGGGGTGGGCCGAAGGTGGAAGTTGCTCCGCCCAGGCCCCCAGGGCGACCCGCTGCGCCTCGTCGAGGTCGCCGGGGACTTCGAGTACCACCTGCAGGTGCAGATCGCCTCGACGCGACTTGCCGACACGGGGCAACCCGCGATTTGCGAGTCGGAACACCCGTCCCGGCGCGGTCCCGGGTGGGATGCGGATGGTGGTGGTTCCTTCGAGGGTGGGGACGGTGAGATTGGTTCCCAGAGTGACCTCCGCAAAGGTGAGCGGGATTTCCACGAGCACGTCGTCGCCACGGCGTCGAAACAGCTCGTGCTCGGCGACGCTCACGATCACGAACAGGTCACCCTCCGGCCCGCTTCCCGCCGGGGCGTTGCCCTTTCCAGCGAGCTTCAGCTTCTGCCCGGTCGCCACCCCGGGCGGTACCTTCACCTTCAAGGTGTCCTCCCTGGCGTGTCGGCCCTCTCCGCTGCAGGTGGCGCAGGGGATGACCACCTGGAACCCCCGTCCGTCACAGTGGAAGCAGTTGTTGCGGAACAGCCGCGGGCCCGTGGCCCGACCGGTGCCGCCGCACACCTCGCAGGTCTTGCGGCCGCCGTCGGGGTTGGCGCCGTCTCCCCCGCAGTTGCGGCACCGAACCATGCGCGGGACCACGATCTCCTTCTCCATCCCGAGGGCCACCTCCTCGAGGGACGTCGAGACGGTGTAGCGGAGATCCTCGCCCTTCTTCTTCCGGCGGCGGCGAAACAGGTTGCCCCAGGCTGTGCTCACGACTTCGTTCAGCTCCTCCGGGCGCGGTGGCCGACCGTCCGGGTGGTACAGGGGGCCGAGGCGGTCGTACCGCCCCCGCTCCTGCGGGTTGGAGAGACAGCGGTAGGCAGCGGTGATGTCCTTGAAGCGCTGCTCTGCCTGCTGATCATCCGGGTTTCGGTCCGGGTGCCAACGCATGGCCAATCCCCGGTAGGCTTTCTTGATGTCTTCCTGGGTGGCCTTCCGGGAGACGCCGAGGACGTTGTAGTAATCCGGTGTCGGCAACGGGATCCCCGGGGTGGACCCCTCTGTTAATCCGCCCTGGGTGCTTCCGCGACAGTCCGCACCAGTCGCCCGGCGAGGTGGCGGATCACCGCGTCGGCGACGGGGAAACCAGCTTCGGAGAGCGCGATCCGTCGTCCCTCCCGGACAAGGAGCGATCGGGTCACCAGATCGTCGACCACCGCATCGGGGAGGCTGTGGCCCGTATGCCGAGCGAGGTGGTCCAGATCCAGGCCGAGCCGGCCGCGCATGACCGATACCAGCAGGTCGAGCGCCTGCTGTTCCGGGGTCGGGACCTCCGAGGTGGCGGTGGGGTCCTCCTGTTCCAGGTAGCGGTTCGCGTCGCGGACGTTGCCCCAGCGCGTCCCATCCGGTGCGTAGCCGTGTGCGGACGGTCCGAGGCCCAGGTAGGGGCGATCGGTCCAGTACAGCAGGTTGTGGACACTCTCGTGACCGGGCCTCGCGAAGTTCGACACCTCGTACCGGCGCAGGCCTGCTCCTTCGAGTTCCCGGACGAGCCGGAGGTACATGGCGCGCCACACCTCGTCGTCCACCGGTGCCAGCTTTCCCCGCTGCAGGGCGCGCTCGAAGGGGGTACCGGGCTCGAAGGTGAGGCCGTATAGCGAAACGTGCGGGGGACCGACCTGGAGGATCGCCTCCACGTCCACCACCAGGTCCTCCACCCGCTGTTCCGGAAGCGCGAAGACTACGTCCACAGACCAACTTCGCAGGCCGGCGGCGGCTATCCGCAACGCGGTCTGGTGCGCCTGCTGCACGGTGGACATCCGGTTGAGCAGCCGGGCGAAGCGGGGGTTGAAGGTCTGCAGCCCCAGCGAGATCCGGTTGATGCCCGCCGCCATCGCGTTCTCCAGCCAGGCGTCGGTGGCGTCTTCCGGGTTGGCCTCGGCGGTGACCTCGGCGTCCGGGTAGGCGTTCAAGCCGCGCACCAGGCGGGCCAGGGCATGGGGTGGCATCCGGGACGGCGTGCCGCCGCCGAGGAACACCGAGCGTGGCTGGCC
This sequence comes from Deltaproteobacteria bacterium, assembly GCA_019307545.1. Classification (GTDB taxonomy): domain Bacteria; phylum Myxococcota_A; class UBA796; order UBA796; genus JAFDJI01. Next base: position 6,132 of record JAFDJI010000038.1, read on the forward strand.
GGGGAAGCTTCTCCGTCGCCAGGCATACTCGCCGAGAACCCGGTCGATGAAGGCGTCCCAGGGGACATCCCGGTCCACCTCGACGTAGAAGGCGCAGTACGGACACCGTCGCCGGCACCAGGGGACGTGGACGTACACCCCCCAGGTCCCCTCCGGGTCGCTCACGGGTTCCGACCCAACCCGAGCAGGAGGAGTGAAGTCACCTGTCTGGCTCCACCAGCACCTCCACCGCTTCCGCGGCGAGCGCGCGGCCGACCTCGTCGCGGACCGCCTCCAGCGTCACCTCCCCCAGGGCGGCTCGGAATGCCTCCAGGCCCCAGGGGATACCCAACCGTTCCGCGAGCGCCACCTCGTTTGCGCGGCCCGCCACCCGTTGGAGGTTCATCGCGGCCCCGCCGATCAACATGCGGCGGCAGCGCTCGAACTCCTCCTCGGTGGGGGGTTCGGCGGTGAGGCGTTCCAACTCCTCCCGCAGCGCCCGGCGCGCTTCCCGCACCCGCTTGGGTTCCGTCGCCAGGCCTGCTACCAGGACGCCACCGTCCCAGCCGTTCATCGAGCGGGCCCAGACGCTGTATGCCAGCCCACGGTCCTCGCGAAGGGATAGGAACAACCGACCTCCCTGGCTACCCAGGATCGCGGCCGCCACCAGGAGCGGCAGACGCGCAGGGTCTGCCACCGACACGCCCCGCACCCCACGCAACACCCAGGACTGTTCCCTCCCAGCCCGGCGTCGGATGACCCCCCGACCCGGCGCCTGGGGAGCGCCACGGTCGCCGAGGGCGAAGGGTCCCGGTGGCAAGGCCTCGAGCCACGGCTGGATGGCCTCCCGCACCCCATCGGGGTCCACGCCGCCGCTCACCGCGACCACCATGTTGTCTCCGGTGATCAGGCCCTGATGCCACCGGCGCAGGGTTTTCCGGCCGACGTACTGCAACGAGGCCTCGGTCCCGGTGGGCGGCAGGCGCCAGGGGTGAGCCGGCCAGAGCCGGGACCAGAGTAGCTCGCTTGCGAGCTGCCCCGGGCGGTCGTTGCGGGTGCGCACCTCCTCCACCAGTTCGTCCCGGATCCGGTCCACTTCATTGGCGTCGAAGCGGGGCGCGGTCAGTGCCTTGCCCACCAGGGCCAGGCCCTCGGTGATGTGCTCGGCCGGGAAGGTGGCGGCCAACCCGAGCGTGTTTCGGCCGGCGCTGCCTTCGAGGATGCCCGCGATGCGGTCCACCGCCTCGGCGAATTTGTGGGCGGGCAGGTCATCCGCGCCGGCCGAGACCGCACGGGCCCACATGATGTGAAGTCCGGCTCGGCGTGCGTCCACGGCGAGGCCACCCCCGAGGCCCGCGACGCGCAGCGCAGCCACCGGGGTGTCGTCGGGAAGCACCCAAAGGGTGGCGCCGTTGGCGAACACGGTGCGGATCGGCTGGAAGGAGGGGACGAGGGGAGCAGAGTGAACCCGTCGGTCGAGAACGCACTGCTCCAACTCGGGGCGGGGCAGGTGGCGGTCCAGCGCCACCACGATGCATCGATCCGGGGACAACCAGGTGCGGGCGACGTGTCGCACCTGCTGGGTGGTGACGGCAGCGATTGAAGCGCGGTAGGCCTCCCGCGCGTCCGGATCTCCCATCTTCGCCGTGTACCAGGCAGCGTCGTGTGCGATGCCGTCCACCGTCTCCGCGCCGAACAGGAAGTCGGCCAGGCAGGCGTCTCGCGCTCTGGAGACCTGGGCGCCGTCGAGGCCCCGCAGGGCTACGGTGGTCGCCTCTTCCAGGGCCGCGGTGATCGCGGCTGCGGTCTGCCCCTCCCGCGGGAGGAACCCGAGTGCCAGATCACCTCCGGCTGTGCGCGCGGACAGGGACGTACCGATTTCCGAGGCGAGCCCGTCCCGGATCTGGAGTCGCATCGGGAACACCGCGGCCACGCCGTCCCCCAGAGCCGCGCTGAGGATGTCGAGGGCCGGGATGTCGGGGTGTCCGAGGGGTGGGGTGGGCCAGGCGATCTCCACTGCGGTGCTCTCGAAGGCGCCCGCGACGCGGTGGACAGTCGGAGCACCCTGCGGTGCGGGGGGGATGACCCGGTCACCAGCACCGGGCTCCCAGTCGCCCAGCAGGTCTTGGACCGCGGACTCGACCCGGGCCGGCTCCACGGCACCGGCGACCGACACGATCAGACGCTCCGGGTGGTAGCAGCGCTTCCAGAACCGGTGCAGCCTGGTGCGGGTCAGGGCTCGGATGGATCGGAGCGTGCCGAGGATCGGTCGCCCGTAGGCATGACCGGGGTACACCCGCGCCAGGGTGGCCTCGGCTACCACCGATTCCGGCTCGTCGAGGTAGCTACGGATCTCCTCCAAGACGACCTGCTTCTCCCGCACGAACTCGGCGGGGTCGAGCAGGTTGTTTCGCATCATGTCCACCAACACGTCGAGGGCCTGGGCCCAGGCGGAGGCCTCCACGGTGGCGTACAGCACCGTCTGCTCGTTGCTGGTGTAGGCGTTCAGGTCGCCACCCAGCCCTTCGATCTCCGCGGCCGCCACCCCGAGCCCGCGCCGTGCAGTCCCCTTGAACAGCATGTGCTCCAGGTAGTGCGCGGCGCCCTCTTCCCCCGGCTGCTCATCCACCGACCCGGTCTCCATCCATAGGTAGATAGCCGCGAGCGGCGCCGCCGATGTGGGTCGGACGAGCAGGCGAATTCCGTTGTCGAGCCGGACCCGATGCATCAACGCGGCTGGTCCTCCGGGCAATCCGAGCGCGCCTCGACCCTGTAGTAGCCGATTTCGTCCGCCCAGTACTCGCCTTCGAAGGGCCAGGAGCGCTCCCCCTTGCGCTTCCGCAGCGCCCGGAGCCGTCCGATCCGGTCGCCGAACTCGAGCTGTCCCGTCGCGGCGGCTCGGGTGTACAGGTCCGTCTCGAACTGGAGGATGTCGAGCTTCACGAGCTGGATCCCCTCCAGGAACTCGGCGAGCTCGGTGCGTGCTTCCGCGGCGCGGTCGAGCACCCGCTGCCCCTCCTCCAGGGAGAGCGAGTCGCGCCGCTCGGCGAGCAGGGGCACGGCGCGGGCCGACCACGGCGTCCCCAGTTTCCCGGACACCTGGACTTCCCGTTGCGCCTCCGCGACCGCCGACCGGGCGTCCGAGAAGCGCTCCTCCCAGCGGAACCGGGCCAGGACGGCCGGGGGAAGCCGGGGAGTGCCGCCGGTCATCCAGGCCACCGCTTCTTCCCATGCCTCTTCCGGACGCATGCCGAGGTTCGCCTGAAGCTGCTCCTGGATCGGGGTGTACTTGGCGATGAAGGCGTCGATCCCCCGGCTGGCGTCCCCGAACTTGCACATCATGAACAGGGCATAGATGCGCAGCAGGTCGGCCTCCGCCCAGTACCAGTCCGAGAAGAACGGGTTGTCGAGGGAGGTGAGGGCAGCGTATGCGCCGGCGTGGTCCTCGATGCGGAAGTGGCCCCACGCGCGCTCGAACACCGCCTCCTGCCAGGACAGGCTCTCCCGTGGCACCGAGCCGAAGTACTCGATGGCCTTGAGGAAGTTGTCCGCCGCGAAGTAGGCGCGGCCGGTGTTCAGCACCACCATCGCGTGGAAGTCGGGGTCCTCCCCGGGATCCGCGGCTTCGGACGTCAGCAGCGCGGCCAGCGCATCGCCGGTGTTGCCGAGGTTGCTGTGTGCGATCCCCCTCAGGTTCTGGACCCGTGCGTACCAGGGAGAGCTGGTGGAGACCCCCTGCAGGAGTCCCAGTGCCCCCTCGAAGTCCCTGGTGCGGATGCGGTGGCGAGCGCCCAGCATCGCCGCGCGAGTGCGCAGCGGCGGGACAAGGGAGTCGGGGAGATCGGCGAGAGAGGGCTCGAGGATCGCCTCGTCACCCACCTGCGCCGCAAGATCGATGGCCTGGTCGAGGCGAGGTCCGAGCGCCTCCACGTCGCGTTGTGCAGCGCGCGCATACGCGAGCAGGGCGGCGTAGGGGAGGTCGTTCTCCGCGAACAGGTCGCCCATGCGAGCCCAGGCTGCCGGGTGCTCCGCCGACCGCTCGGGGTCGTCCAGGATCGCGAGCAGGGTGGCGCCAGCGCCGTGGTAGTCCCGGGCGGCGATCGCCAGGTCGACCTCGCGCCAGGTCGCTTCGTCTGCGCGGGCGGCGGTTGCGACCAAAGTGAGCCCGAGGAGGACCGCGCACCAGGTCCGCCTCACTGCTTCCCCCCGGTGAGGGTGGTGAGTCCCACCAGCACCATGGCGTTCTGGTTGAGGCCGAAGCTGCTGGTCAGGCGGCGCCGCTGCAGGAGCAGGTCGTCCCTGAGCTCCACCCGCAGGGTGGTGAAGTCCCCGAGGAAGATGCGCGTGCCCACCGCCGCGGAAAGGGTGGGGGAGAGCGGGCTTCCTCCTTCCGGAATCATGGATTGCTCGAAGGTGATGCCCGCGCGCGCGTTGGCGAAGACGTCGAAGTGCATGATGCGCGCGCCGTTGAGGTTCATCTTGGCGTAGATCGGCGCCCATCCCACTCCCGCGAGGGCCGAACCCAGGTACCGGAAGGCATAGGGAGCTACGCCGTGCTGGGTCTCCAACTCTCGGTAGGCGTGGGACTTGAATCCGTAGCCGACGCCGACCACGGCACCCAGAGAGAAATCCTCGGTGCGATGGAGGTCCAGGGACACCTGAACGGTGGGCGTCAGCGTGTAGACGTCCCAGGGCATGACCCCGGCGTAGAGGCCGAATTCGGTGCGCCCGGCCTTGGGGTAGAGGAGCTTCTGGACCACGACGATGTCCGACTCCTTGATCACCCCGATGTCGACCGGGTCCTGGGCCCAGGCCCGCCCGGCGACGATGGTGAACAGGAACAGGAAACCCAGCCGCATTGCCAATCCTCGTGCCAAGCGGGGGTTTGTACCACGGCGCGCGACCCCCCGCCCTCGTCAGAAGGGGAGGTCCCGGGGCATTCCCGAGATCGGCAGGTAGTAGATCCGCACCTTCGCGTTGTAGTCGGGCACCGCGGTGCCGTGGAACCGGACCGCGTTGTCGTCGGCGTCATAGGACCAGCCGTCGGTGAAGCCGCCCTGGCCATCCCCAGCCGCGCGGTCTACCTCCTTGCCGTCGACGAACACCAGGATGGTCTCCGGGTCTGGCACCGCTTGGAGGGGGAAGGACTCCAGCAGCCGGTTGACGAGTTCCCCGATCTCCTGGAGGGCCGCCGCGAAGTCGGTCACAGCGCAGTCCTGGTCCTCCTCGGCGATGTTCACCCAGATCCCGTCGGTCTCGTCCACGAAGTACCGGTAGCGGTCCGCGGTCCAGTCCGGAACCGGGGTCTCGAAGTTGCAGATACCCGCCTGGGGCCCGATCACCGCCCAGGCCATCCGCTGTCCGAACAGGCGGTACAGGCGGTCGTACTCGTCGGGGAAGTCGTCGCCGTCGCCATCCTTGCGGCGTGACACGTCCCCCTCGTCCGAGACGATCACGGGGACGAAGGCGCTGTTGCGGCGGAGCAGCCCGTCGTTGGAGAGGATGTCCTCCTCGGTGAACTGGTTGACCTCCTCGAAGCATGGCTCGGGGGGTTCCGGAGCCGCGCGGCACATGGCCATGAATACGGCTTCGAGTCCCTCCTCGTTCCCCGATCCCCCGATCTGGTTCGCCTCGTCCGTGGCCTCCTGGAAGGCCTCCACCACGTCGGGCTCACCGAACTCGATCACCGGGTTGGAGCCAAACAGACCGCCATAGGTGGCGCCGGCGTCCGTCGAGGTGACCCCGATGTGGAAGTCGATGAAGGTGGTCCGGCGCGAGGCGAATTCGATGTAGTTGTCCACCGCGTCCACCAGCCCATCGGAGGTGGCGGTCCCCTGCTCGGCGGCCAACTCGGAGATGAACACCTCGAAGTTGTCTCCGAGGGCTTCGTTCTCCTCCACCATGGACCCGGAGTTGTCCACGACGAAAAGGACGTCGGCGTCGTTGGTGAAGGCCTCCTGTTGGAAGCCCGTGACGCGGAACAGGTCGTACTGGTTGCACCCGAGGAGCAGCGGTACCAGCAAGAGCGAGCGCATTCACTTCTCCAGAATGGACAACCTATCCGAAGGGCGAGAGTGACGCCGGGCTTCTCGGCGGCGGCGTTCCTCCCTCCTCGCCGCCTACGGCGTTCCCCTTGCGCCGCTGCGCGGCGCAGGGGACCCCTTGCCTCGAAGCGGCGCGTACGGGTGGAGTGCCGCCGCCGGCGCCCGGCTTCGCATCGCCGCCGACGGGTGGGGGTATTGTGCGTGCGGAGGTGGTGGGATGACGATTCGTGCGTTCTGCACTGTGGTCGGTGCGATGTGCTTGCTCCTGCTGGATGGCGGATGCAGGAAGGACGAGTGCGAACGGGGCGAAGACGACTGCGACCCGCTCACCGAGTGCATCGCCACCCCGGATGGGCATGTGTGCACCGCCTGTCCGAGCGGTTGGGAGGACGTGGACGGTGACGGGACGCAATGCGAGGAAATCGACGAGTGCGCCCTGAAGACCGACAACTGCGCGCCCGAGGTGTCCTGTGCCAACGAGACTGGGGGTTTCTCCTGCGGTGCCTGCCCCACGGGCTACCTCGACACGAACGGCGACGGCACGGTCTGCGACGACGTGGACGAGTGCGACGCCGGGACCGACGACTGCGACGTCCTGGCGGGGTGTATCAACGCCATCGGCGGCTTCTTCTGCGGGGCCTGCCCCTCCAGCTACGACGACACCTACGGCGACGGCACCGCCTGTGCCGACATCGACGAGTGCGCCCTTGGGATCGACAACTGCGATCCAGCGGTCATCTGCACCGATGTAGATGGTGGCTTCGAGTGCGGGTGCTGCCCCTCCGGCTACGAGGATCCCTACGGGGACGGCTCGGTGTGCGTGGACGAGGACGAGTGCGCGCTCGAGGAGGACGACTGCGATCCGTTGGCCCAGTGCATCAACACCCCGGGGGGCTTCATCTGCGGTCCGTGCCCGCCAGGCTACGACGATCGGAACGGCGATGGGACCCTGTGCGAGTGGGGCTGCGGCAACGGCCTGCGCCGGCCCCTGGAGGGCTGCGACGCCGGCGACCTCGGCAACGGGGGCGGGTGCAGCGACGAGTGCGTCATGGAGGGCACTGCCCTCACCATGTTCTCCGTTACGGGATCCAGG
>JAFDJI010000364.1 GCA_019307545.1 Deltaproteobacteria bacterium
CCCGAACACCTACGCCGGCGCCTCCGAAATCTGCGACGGCAACGTGAACGCGTGCACTGGCTCCCTCCCCGCCGACGAGATCGACGACGACGGCGACGGCCACGTGGAGTGCACCTTCGCTTCGGGGGTGGACGACAGTAACTGGGGCAACCTCGAGGATCCGCCCATCATCGGCGACGAAGACTGCGACGACGACGACATCGACTTCTACCCGGGCGCGGGTGAGCTTTGCGATGGCCTCGTCACGTCCTGTGGCTCCCTGCAGGACGACGAGATCGACGACGACGACGACGGCTACGTGGACTGCGAGTTCGCCCCCGGAGTCACCGAGGAGAACTGGGGCAACACCGAGGACCCGCCCATCCTCGGCGACGATGACTGCGATGACGGCGACCCGAGCAGCTACCCCAGTGCAAGTGAGATCTGCGACGGCCTGGACAACGATTGCGGGGGCGACCTGCCGGCCAACGAGATCGACGGCGACGACGATGGCTACGTGGACTGCGAGTTCGCCCCCGGCATCACCGAGGGCAACTGGGGCAACACCGAGGACCCGACCATCGTCGGCGACGACGACTGCGACGACGACGACGCGAACACCCACCCCGGCGCCAGCGAGATCTGCGACGGCGTGGTCAACGCCTGCGTGGGCGATCTGCCCGCGAACGAGGTCGACGGTGACGACGACCGGTACGTCCAGTGCATCTTCGCTGTCGGCGTAGATGCCGGCAACTGGGGCCACGTCGAAGCCCCGACGGTCCTCGGCGGTGGGGACTGCGAGCCGTCCGACCCCGACTTCTACCCGGGCGCTCCCGAGACCTGTGACGGCTACGCCACCAGTTGCGGTGCGCTCCCCACCGACGAGACCGACGATGACGACGACGGCTACGTGGAGTGCACCTTCGCGGACGGCGTGGACGCCGGGAACTGGGGAAACACCGAGAGCCCGCCCGTCGTCGGCGAGGAGGACTGTGACGACGCCCTGGCCCGCACCTACCCGGGTGCGACCGAGTGGTGTGACGGGCAGGACAACGACTGCGACGAGGTGGAGGACAAGACCGACGCGGCCGGGGTGGCCTCCTTCGAGACCGTGGCCGACACGTGGAGCGATGCGACCGGGGAGATCACGGCGGGCAGCGCCACCTACACCACCGCTGGGACCCTCCACCTGTGCCCGGACACCTACAGCGCCACCCTGCACCTGCAGGCCGACGTGGACATCGTCGGGGAGTATGGCGAAAAGGAAACCGAACTGGACGGCACCGACTCCATCCAGCTGATCTCCATCGAGAGCGGCGCGAGCAACATAAGCATCGATGGGTTGAAGGTGAAGAAGGGCACGGCCGCCAACGGAGGCGGTCTCACCAGCGCGCTTACCGGTGTCTCGGCCCCCACCGTCACCATCACCAACAGCGTCTTCGACGATAACAGCGCTACCACCGACGGAGCGGCCATCTACCTCGCCGACGGCATCCTGAGCATCAGTGACAGCGTGATCAAGAAGAACAAGGCTGGCGACGACGGCGGCGGCATCTTCATGCCGACTGGCGACATCACCCTGTCCGAGGTGGCGTTCAATGACAACGAAGCCATGGACTACGGCGGCGGCATCTACTTGATCGACGGCGACATCGACATCACCGGGGGGCGCTTCCACAAGAACGTCAGCGAAGGCCAAAGTGGACAGGGCGGTGGCGCCATCGCCATCGAGATCGGCTCGATCACCGCGGTCGGCACCGACTTCACGGAAAACAACGCCAAGAACAACGACGGCGGGGCCATCTACGTGGACGACACGGTCAACCAGATCGCGGTCACCATCGACCTCGACGACTGCCTGTTCACCAAAAACAAGGCCGACGACTGGGGCGGGGCCATCGCCTGTCACGACACCTGCGACATCATCGCGGTCGACACGCTCTTCTACGAAAACCAAGCCGACGATGGCGGCGCGATCCTGCTACGCCCCGGCACCTTCGAGTGCACTGCCACCGAGGCCGGCTTGGCGGGCGTGTACGACAACACGGCCGACGCCTCGGGCAAGGGCGGCGGGGTGAAGCTGCAGTCTGCGCCCTCCCTGGTGGACTCCCTCGACTGTGATTGGGGCACCGGAGGCAGCAGCAACACCGAAGAGGACCTGGCCGGTACGGGCTGGACCAAAGACTACGGCGACGGTGAGACCTTCTGCTGCACCGACGCCGCCTGCCCAGACACCTGCCCCTGACCCCAGCCCTCAGGGTCTGCAGGGCTCCGTGCACAGCAGCGCCTCGATGTGGTCGCCGAGCGTTTCGATGGCCTGCAGTGCCTCTTCGGTCGGATCTCCGGACAACAGGTCCATGGTCTCGAGGGGATCGGTGCTCAGGTCGTAGGCTTCGCTGCCCCCGACCTCGAGCTGGATGAGCTTGTAGCGGCTGTCTCGAGCGGCGCGTCCGTTGACGCGGTCGGGCCGCGTCCCATCGAAGTTCTCCGTGTACACCCACTCGCGGAAGGAGAGGCTCGGCTCTACGAGCAGGGGCAACAGGCTGCGCGAGTCGTACTTGCGGGTCCTGTCCTGCACCTCCTCCAAGGACACCCCAGCGAGCCCCAGCACCGTCGTAAAGAGATCGACCGTGGACACCAGCGCTGGTGTCGCGTACCCGCGTGCCACCCGGGGGCCGGCGATGCACATCGGCACGTGGACGCCGCCCTGGTAGGGCGTGTCCTTTGCGTGTTCGGCCACATAGGGCGCCTGGGTCGCCCTCCAGGGCGTGCCGTTGTCCCCGAGGAATACTACGGTCGTGTCGTCCGGGAGGCCGTCCCCGTCATCATCGAGGGTGTCGAAGAGTCGCCCGATCTCATGATCCATGGCCTCGATCGCTGCTGCGTAGTACGCCGCGGGGCGGGCGTTGATGTCGCTCGGGGTGCCTGGGAGATCGCGATCGTGTAGGTCCTCCGGCGGCAGGTGGAAGGGCACGTGCGGCGCGATGAAGGCCAGCCACAGCAGCCAGGGCCGGTCCTGCTCGATCCCCCAATGCCAGTCGAGCGCGTCGTCGACCTGCTGCGTGGTGGCGTAGACGTGGCTCTGCTCCGTGACGCCGTCCACGGTCCTGGGCCAGCTCTCGTAGTTGTGCAGGTGACCGGTGAGGAGCCCGGAGTAGTGGGACCACCCCATCTCGTTGGGGTCCGTGCCCAGGTGCCATTTGCCGATGCTCGCGTGGCTCCAGACCTCGGGCGCATGGTCGTCGAGAACGCGCGGCAGGGTGAGTTCGTCGGCCGGAAGGTCAGGGGCCGGGGGAACCGGGGCCATGACGCCGGTCCGGAAGCCGTAGCGACCCGTCAGGATGCTGGAGCGGGTGGGGGAACAGGTGGGCAGGGACCACACGTTGTCGAAGCGCACGCCCTGCGCACAGAGGTCGTCGATGTGTGGGGTTTCCGGCACGACCCGATCGGAGACGTCTTCCGGCCATAGGGTGTCCACACCCATGTCGTCCGCGATGAGCAGGAGGACGTTCCCTGCCTGGATCTCCTCGACCGCGACGCCGGTATCGGCGCCGGTGTCAGTGTCAGTGTCAGTGTCGGTGTGGCCGCTACAAGAGGCCAGGATCGATACCGAGAGGAGGACTGCACACCGCATGCCCGCATTCTACGCCACGATGCGGGTTGCGTTCCGGGCGGGCCCAGGGCGCGAAGTGCCGCCGGCTCCGCGCATGTGATGGCAGGCGTCTCGGGGCACGGAACCCTTGGGGTCCGAGGTTTCGGGCTGTTGAAGTCTGGGCGAGTCGCTACTATGTGAGCCGCACGGAGGACACATGGCCGACGAAAACGAGACCGAAGAACGTCCAGCCAATCCCGTGGTCCGGCCCGAGATGCGGCCGGATGGGAAACGGATGAAGGACTCCGACCGAACCACGCGTCCCGGGTTCCGCAACCCGGCCAACACGCGCAGCAAGGCGTCGAAGAAGAAGACGAAGCGCAAGAAGAAGGGGCGCTGATGCCCTACCTGCTGTTGGCGGGGCTCGCCCTCGCACCCATCGCGATGGCCCAGGATTCGGCATGCCCGGCGCCCGAGGCCCACGCCTTCGACTTCTGGATCGGATCCTGGGACGTTGCCAACGCCCAGCGCAACCCGTCCCAACCCGAGGACTCCGCGTTGCACGCCACGGGCGAAGCGGTGATGCGGGTCCACCCCGTCGCGAAGGGCTGCGCGGTGGTGGAGCACTGGCAGGGCAGCTTGGTGCGGGGCGAGGTCCATGGGTTCAGCGTCCGGTCCTTCGACCCCGAGAGCGCCAGGTGGACCGCGGTGTTGCTCTGGCCCTCTCCTCAGCAGCCGGTGGCCAGCTTCGGCCTTGTAGAGGGTGCCTTCGAGCACGGCCGCGGCACCTTCACGGCGCAGAAGACGGCGCCGGACGGCACCCCGGTCCCCACCCGGTTCACCTTTTCGGACATCGCGCCCGAGCGCTACCGATGGGACGCGGCGCGCTCCGACGACGGGGGCGCGTCCTGGGCTACGAGCTGGATCATGCGGGGGACGCGGCGCCCGGCCGAGGCCGAGCCGATCGATCCCGACAGCCCTGCCTTGTCGGTCCCAACCGAGCCCCTGTGTACCGAGCCCGAGCACCGCGCGCTCGACGGGCTGGTCGGCCGCTGGACCGGAGAGACCGACGGGCCCTTCGCGCCGCTACCCGTCACCCTCGAGGTGCGGTCGATCCTGGGCGGCTGCGCGCTCACCGAGCAGTGGACGATCGGCGAAGCCGAGCACTTCGCGGTCCGGGCCTGGGACGCCGGGACCGACCAGTGGGTCGCCTGGCGCCTGCACAGCGATGACCCGAAGCTGCCCGGTGTTCCTCTACGACGATGGCGAGGAGCGCGTTCGAGAGACCTTCGAGCGCAAGGGCAAGCGCTGGGTGTGGACCGTGGAGGACGCCCACGGAGACGAGGCGTTTTCGCCCGACCTTCGCGCTGTGCTGAGACCCGCAGAATAGAGAGGCCGGCACGTCGGCGCGGGCAAGTCGATTCGGATAGGCACCCCCTCCGACCTCCGCCGGAGCCCCCATGACCCACTGTACGAACCTCCTCCTCGCTGGCGCATTACTCGCCGGGTGCGTCAGCAACGAGCCCCTGTCCGTGGTCACCTACAACGCGGGCCTCGCCGTCGGCTTCGTGCCGGGCGCCAACGAGCGCGCGTCGACCACCGCCGCCGCCCTGGTGGACCTCGAGGCCGA
>JAFDJI010000365.1 GCA_019307545.1 Deltaproteobacteria bacterium
CCGGGAGCACGGGGAAGCTGAGCCGGTCGAACACGTCGTGGTGGGGGTGGGCCAGGTCGATGGTGGCGGTGTGCGCATCCTCGTCGAAGGTGCATCCGGCCAGGTCGGTCCACCAGTACTCCCCCTTCTGCTCCTTCAGCAGGATGGCTTCCACGGTGCAGCACACGTCCTCGGGCCCGAAGGGGGTGCCGTCGTGCCACCGGATCCCCTCTTCCACGTACAACTGGACCCGCCGACCACCGTCGAGCCCCTCGCTGCGCCACACCAGGCGGCTGTCCACCTCGTTGGTGATGGTGTTGCGGAAGAAAAGGCGGTCGAAGACCAACTCTGCGGCGCGCAGATCCGCCATGGTGCGCGCGAACAGGGGGTTCAGGGTGGTGGGGAAGTCATCGTAGACGGAGAGGGTGCCGGTGGGGTCTGTCACCATGACCGGTCCACCAGCTCCCTGGGTTCGTTTCCCTCGCTCCCAATCGGCGGTGCGCTCACCGGCGTGGGGGTCGCGGGCCGCGTCGCGGGCCGCGTCGCGACCCGGTCGGCGGCTCCGGGAGCTGGACAAGGCGGGGGACTCGGTGTCGTTGCCCTTCGCCGCGCCTTTCTCGGGAGTCTCGCCACTTGTCCTTGGCGGGCCCTCCTCCTGGCCCGGAGCATCGGGTCCCCGGCCTGCCGAGCCGCCACGAGACAACCTGTCCGCATCGTGGCCGATCATGTGCCACATCACCAGGAGCAGGGCGACGAGCGCCACGACGAGGGCGAGCAGGGCGAGCCACCATTGCCGCATGGTCCACCTCCGAGGGATGCTGTTTGCAAGCGCCGTGCCTCTCGGATGTCCGCCTGGGCGCGACCCGAACAGGCGGTGGTTGGACAGACTGTCACAGTGCCTGGCGGCGCCCTTTCACCCTCGACAATGTGTCACCGGCGATCTCGCTCGGCGTAGCGGCTGTCGCGGCCCGTCCGCGGCGGTTCGTGTACCGGGGACATCCAGGTGTAAGAGGGGTTTTCGAGCAGAGTGCCTATACTTGTCTTCGGACAACCCGCCGAGGTCCCGCTTGCAGTTCGAATCCGTCACCGAGTTCGCCCCCGCGGCCCGCGCCAATCGCAGGACCTTCGAAGCGCAGGTCACGTCGGTCACGGGGAACCCGCTCCTGAAGGCGCTCCTCGACGCCTTCGACGGGTACGTGGTGATCGTGAACGCGCACCGTCAGATCCTCACCGCCAACCGGCGCTTCATCGAGGAACTGTCGGATCGGACCGACGAGATCCTCGGCTTTCGTCCCGGTGAGGTCCTCGAGTGCGTGCACGCGGCCGAAGCGCGCGGTGGCTGCGGCACGACGCGGTACTGCTCGACGTGCGGGGTGGTGGGAGCCATCCTGGCCTGTCAGGACAGCCTGGAACCGGTGACCCGGGAGTGTCGGCTCACTGCTCGCCGGGGCTCCCTGGACCTCCGGCTCCGTGCCACCCCGTACAGCGTCGGTCCGCACGCGTTGACGGTCCTCTCGTTTACCGACATCTCCGCCGAGAAGCGTCGCGATGTGCTGGAGCGCGCCTTCTTCCACGACCTCCAGAACACGATCGGCGGGCTGCAGGCCTGGAGCGAGATCGTGCTGCACGTCGGGGGCGTGGACCCCAAGGAGGCCATGGAACGGATCGCGGCCCTGACGAAGCGCCTCGCCGACGAGGTCGAGACCCAACGGATGTTGTCGGCGGCCGAGCGCGGCGACTTGACCCCGAGCCCCGTCGAGGTGCATCCCGAAGAGGTCGTGGCATCGATTCGAGACCTCTTCGGGGGGTACGCCGTGGCCGCCGACCGTCACCTCGTGGTCGCAGAACTGGTTGAAGGGCGCCCGATACGCACCGACCGCACCCTCCTCCTCCGGGTGTTGACCAACATGGTGAAGAACGCCTTCGAGGCGATCGAGCCTGGAGAGAGCGTGACCCTCGCGTTCCGCCGTCGCGATGGTGTACCGGTGTTCACGGTGGCCAACCCGGGCGCTATGGAGCAAGAGACCGCGAACCAGGTGTTCCAACGCTCCTTCTCCACCAAAGGTGGGCCGGGCCGTGGCATCGGCACCTACAGCATGAAGCTCTTCGGCGAGCAGATCCTGGGCGGCGAGGTCTCCTTCGTTTCCACCCCCGAGCAGGGAACGATCTTTCAGATCGCGCTTCCTCCGGACCCGAGCGGAGCACCCCCGTAGGAGGTCGTCGCGCGTCCCCGGGATTATGTGCGCTCCCCGCGGACTTGGTTAGTGGTCACCGCGCTTGGAGGAGAGATGGACGAGTACCTCGAGGCAATGGACGAGGACGTGGTCAAGGCGCAGGAAGCCATGAAACGCGACCTCGCCGCCGTGCGCACCGGCCGGGCGACCCCGTCGCTCGTCGACAAGATCCCGGTCAACGTCGTGTCCTACGGCACCACCATGCCGCTCAACCAGCTGGCGACCATCCAGGCCCCCGACCCGCGGCTGCTGGTCATCACGCCGTGGGACAAGACCACCTTCGTCGATATCGAGCGGGCCGTCGTGACCGCCGACCTCGGGTTGAACCCGTCCAACGACGGCAAGGTCATCCGTGTCCCGGTCCCCGCGCTCACCGCGGAGCGTCGGCAGGACCTGGTGAAGCAGGTCAAGCGCATCGGGGAGGAGACCAAGGTTCGGATCCGCCAGGTTCGACGCGAATACAACGATACTTTCAAGGAGGCGGAGAAGGACGGTGAGATCTCCGAGGACGACCTCCATCGCCTGCTGGCGAATGTGCAGGAAGTCACCGATGTCCAGGTGAAGAAGGTCGACGAGGCGGTGGAGGCCAAGGAGGCCGAGGTCCTGGAGGTATGACGTTCACCCGATGAGCGCAGCTTCCACCGAGGGTTTCCAGGGGCCGGTCCCCCGCCACGTCGCGATCATCATGGACGGGAACGGGCGCTGGGCCCAGCGGCGAGGGTTGCCGCGCACGGCCGGGCACGAGGCCGGGGCGAAGTCGGTGCGAAAGGTGGTGCGAGCGTGCGGCAAGCTCGGGGTGGAGGTGCTCACCCTGTACAGCTTCTCCACCGAGAACTGGTCCCGGCCCGAGGCGGAGGTAGCGGCCCTGATGGGGCTGCTGGAGCACTACCTCCGCAACGAGGTGGACGAACTCATGGACCGGGGGGTGAGCCTGCGGGCCATCGGGCAGGTGGAACGGCTGCCGCCCATCGTCCAGCAACTCCTCGCGGACGTGATCGCGGCGACCGCCGACAACCGGGGCCTGAACCTCGTCATCGCGGTGTCCTACGGGTCGAGGGCCGAGCTTGCCGACGCGGTGCGGCAGATTGCGTGCGAGGTCCGCGACGGGTCGCTGAACCCCGAAGAGGTCGGCGAGGACACCATCTCGAGCCGCCTGTACACCGCGAGCCTGCCCGATCCCGACCTGCTCGTACGCACCAGCGGGGAGATGCGTCTCTCCAACTTTCTCCTGTGGCAGGTCGCCTACTCGGAGCTGTACGTCACCGACGTCCTGTGGCCCGACTTTGGTGAGGAAGACCTCACCGAGGCCTTTCGGGTGTTCGGCCGCCGCAAGCGACGGTACGGCAAGGTGGGCTCCCAGCTGGAGGGCGAAGGGTGACCATCGTCCGATTGCTCGCCGCGGCCGTTGGGCTGCTGGTCATCGTGCCCGCCCTGATCTGGGGTGGGGAGTTGGCGGTGGAGCTCATCGTTCCCATCGCGGGGCTGATCTGCCTTGGCGAGTACGCGGCGATGGCCTTTCCCGAGGATCGGCGGGTGGCCTTCTCCTGGTTGGCAGTGGGTTCGGCGCTCGTGTACGGCACCGCGCTCTACGTGGGCCTGCACTGGGTCGCCATGGCCCTCGCCCTGGTGGTCATGGCGACCATGGCCTTTGTGGCACTCCGTCCGGGGGAGAGCCTGCAGGGCGCCGCGGACCGGATGTCCCGCTATCTGCTCGGCATCGGCTGGATTGGTGGACTGTTGGTGTACCTGCCCCTCCTCCGCCGCCTCGACCAGGGGATTCTGTGGGTGTTCCTGTTGTTGGCCATTCCCTGGGCAGGTGACACCGGCGCCTACTTCGCGGGACGCGCCTTCGGACGCCACCCGATGTCACCACGGGTGAGCCCGAAGAAGACCTGGGAGGGCTTCGCGGGCGGCATTACATTGTCCGTTGTGGGAGTCTTCATCGTTCGTGCCGCCAGTCCCTCGTCCTTCGGTGTCCTCGACGGCCTCTTCCTGGGCATCATCCTGGGGGCCGTGGCGGTCGTGGGCGACCTGTCGGAGTCTCTGTTGAAGCGGTCCTACGACGTGAAGGACTCCGGCTGGATCATGCCTGGCCATGGAGGCCTGCTCGATCGGGTGGACTCGCTGCTGTTCGTCGGACCGCTCCTGTACCTCTACCTGACGGTGGTGAGGGGGTAGCGGCCGGATGCTGGTGAAGATCCTCGCAGGTCTCGTGATGCTCTCCGTGCTCGTGATCATCCACGAGTTCGGGCATTTCGTGGTCGCGCGTCTCTTCAGGGTCGGGGTACCGGTGTTCTCCGTGGGGATGGGCCCACGAGTGGGCGGCTTCCGGTGGAAGGGCACCGACTACCGCCTCTCTGCGTTGCCCATCGGTGGGTACGTGCAACTGGCCGGGGCCGATCCCTTCGGGGAGGAAGACCCAGACGCGTACGTCGACCCCGCCGAGGACTTCATGCAGAAACCGGTGTGGCAGCGGTTTCTGGTGATGCTCGCGGGGCCGGCCGCGAACCTCGCCCTCCCCCTGCTCATCCTGAGCGCCATCCTGATGGCTGGTGAGCAGCGTCCGGACACGGTGATCGGGATGGTCCTCCCCGACAG